>JAISHQ010000029.1 GCA_031262465.1 Rikenellaceae bacterium | reverse complement strand
GTCGCCTCGGCCACAAAGAGGATCACCGAAGCGTTTTCCATGCGCCGGAACGTCCGCTCGATCCCCATGGCCTCTAAGGTGTCGTCGGTATAGCGGATGCCCGCCGTGTCGATGAAGCGAAAGCGGATGCCCCGGAGGGTGATCACGTCTTCGATCACGTCGCGCGTCGTCCCCGGAATGTCCGAGACCATCGCCCGATCTTCGTTGAGCAGGGCGTTGAGCAGGGTCGACTTGCCCACGTTGGGGCTTCCGACAATGGCCACCGGGACGCCGTTTTTAATCACGTTGCCCCAAGCGTAGGACGATTTCAGGCTCTCGATCCGCCGGTCTAACGTTTCGATCAGTTCGCCGATCTGCGCCCGGTCGGCAAATTCGACCTCCTCCTCGCCGAAATCAAGTTCAACTTCTAACAGGGCGGCCAAGTCGATCAGCTGCCCGCGCAGGGCACGGAACTCCTCAGAATAGCCTCCCCGCATCTGGTTCATGGCCAAATCGTGCGCCCTCCGGCTGTCCGAAGCGATCAGATCGGCCACGGCCTCGGCCTGAGCCAAGTCCAATTTGCCATTCAAAAAGGCGCGCAGGGTAAACTCGCCGGGGGTGGCCGGACGCGCTCCTGCCTCAATCAGCAGGCGCAGGATTTCGCCCTTGATGTAGGGCGAAGCGTGGCAACTGATCTCGACCATGTCCTCGCCCGTGTGGGAGTGCGGCGCGCGAAAGAGGGAGACCAACACCTGATCCAAGACCTGCCCCTCGGTCGGCTCGATCGTGCCGTAAAGCAAGGAGTAGCCCGGTTCTGTATGGAGTTCGCGGCCATTGATGCCCAAAAAGAGGGTGTCGCAGAGGGCAATGGCCTGCGGCCCGCTGACGCGGACGATGGAGATGGCTCCCCCCTCGCCGGTGGCGATGGCGGCAATAGTATCGTTATCGGTTATCATTTTTTCGGCGGTTATATGGTCGGTTTTACCGGCAAAAAGTATTCCGCAAATTTCGCGTGAGGGAACGAGACGCAAATTCGGGCATATCGCCCGGCGCGCTCCTTGTCCGTCCGGGTGAAGAACGCCAGCGAAACACTGCCGATCCGGTGCGCCAACAGCTCCTGTTCCGTGCACCGAACAACAGCAAAAAGCCCCTCCGGCTCCGATTCGGTGTAAAATTCCTCGGCCAACAGCCCGCGCTCGCGCAAAAAGGCGATGTTTTGGGCGATCTCCCGCCGGGTTCGCTCTTGGAAGCGAAGCACCTCTTCGCGTCCGACCTCGGTGGTCAACAGCCGATAGACCAACTCCTGAGCAAAGCCGTTGACCCCGTTGGTGCAGTACATCAGCCGAATCGCCAGCTCGCGGTTCAGCGCCTCGTCCATCGAGTGGATGAAGCCGATGCGTTGTCCGCTCAGCCCGAGCGACTTACTGAAACTCTCGCAGATCACCACGCCGGGCAATTGGGTCAACTGAGCGTAATAGTCGTCGGCCTCGTCGGTAAAGAGGCGGCGGTAGGGCGAGTCGAAAATCACGGCCACTCCCGCGTCGTTCAACCGCCTGAGCAGGCGAAATTGCTCCCGGTCGTCGTATTTTTCGCCCAACGGATTGCCGGGGTCGCAGATCAGCACGGCACAACCCGCTAATTCCAGCAGGCGATTTTCTAACTCAGCGTGGGAGCCGTATGTATCGCCCGCGACCCCACGGATGGTCAGGATGTGGTTGTAACTGCCCCAATGGTGTGCCGGAAGGAGGATTTTTTGCACGTCGAGCGTCTGAAAAATCAGATCGAGGCCGTTCATGCCACCGGCGGTAATCAGGATGCGGTCGGCCTCGGTTGACCCCGCAAAAAAGCGGTCGGCAATGGCCTGACGCAACCGGGCAAATCCCGCTCCGGGGGGATAGACCTGAATGGCCTCGCCGTTGAAGTCGACCTCGGCCACGACCGGGCGCAAGTCGATCGGCGTGACCATATTGACCCCGCGATTCAGCGGCAGGTATTCTTGCCCGCTCTCCCCGGACAACTGTTTCAGGCGGGCACCGATCTGCACAATGCGGGAAAGCTCCGCCCCGCTTTTTTTTATTTTCAACATATTATCGTCTTACGGGAACTTCCAAAAATTCAAAAGACAAGGCTTGCGACCGAGGCAAAAGCGCAGTGTACAAAGGTACTCGAGCATTTTGCAGAGGGAGCGTAACGCAATATTTTGGATTTTTCGAAGTTCCCTTACCTGTTAAATCGGCCCTTGCCCCATACCTGCTCCATCCTCACGCCCTCATCGTGCTGAGCGAGATCGCCCCACTCTTCGTCCATCGCAGGCAGGAAGAGACACGCCGCTAAGCTCTTTTCGCCCCGAGCGATGTCACCGGCCAACGCCTCGCAACTCGGTGCGCCGCAAGCCCCACAGTCGATGTGAGGCAAGAGCGCCTCGACCCGCTTAGCCTGCTCCATCTTTTGGAAGGCCACGGTCAGGTTTTGGTCGTATTTGACCATCGAGCGGGGTTCGATCCGCTTCATACGAATCACCGCCGTGCCGTATTTTTTATAGTCGTCGACCAGCGCGTGGCTCTGTGGCAGGGTCTTGGCGTAATTCAGCTGGCTTTCGGCCCCCAAGAAGCGGTTGCGGTGCGAGAGGATACCCCCGGCACACGACTCGTCGCAGGCGCGAAGCTCCAAAAATTCGACCCCTTTGATCTTTTCGTTCTCCAACAGTTCCAAGAAATCAACCACGTTTTTCATCCCGTCGACAGCCAACATGCGCCCCCGAACGTGGCGCGACTCCCCTCCGGTGGTCGAATAGAGCACCCCTTTGGCCGAGAGCGCGCCGTTGACCTTGACCGAGGCGGTCACCGGAGCGTGCTGTTTGTAAGCCAGGTAGACCTTATTATAGAGGAAGTCCATGTTGATGACCCCGGTGATCGGCGAGGTGTATCCCCCGACGGGCGATTTGACCGAGGCAATCTTGCCGATGCACGGCGAGAGGTAGAACAAGCCCAACTCCTCCGGGTCGCCCCCCTGTTCCATGTATTTGGTTTGATAGTACCGGGCAGTGATCTCAATGGGAGGCATCAGGCGCATGATGTGGTCGACCAGCGAGGGAAAACGCACCTGAATCAACCGCACAACCGCCGGGCAAAACGAGGAGATCACCGGCTTTTGGGCACTCTCCATATAGGTGTTGATCTCGTCGATCAGCGTATCGACACTCTGCTCGACGGCACACACCTCGGTGAATCCCAACTCGCCGATTACGCTGTAAATCATCTCCCGCGAGACCCGTTCGCTGAATTGGCCGAAGAAAAGCTCCGGCACCAACAGCACCCGGTGGCGGTAGTTGAAAATGTCGTGATAGTCGTCCGTGCGCACCCGGATGGCCCGCACCGGGCACTCCCGGAAACACTCGCCGCAATCTATGCACCAATCGGCGTGCAGAACCGCTTTCCCCTCGGCCACCCGCAACGCCTCGGTCGGACAAACGCGCATACAGTGGGCGCATCCCCGGCAGACCTCGGTCAGAATATCCAGCGCACGGTAATTGTTATTCATCATCATTTATATAAAGCTAATTCCGATCAACAAGGTGGTCCCCTTCCCCACCTCGGTGTCGATTTGGAGCGTGTCGGCGTTATCCTGAATGTTGGGCAACCCCATCCCGGCACCGAACCCCATCTCCCGCACCTTGGGCGAGGCGGTCGAAAAGCCACGGGTCATGGCCAGCGAAACATCGGGAATCCCGGGGCCTTCGTCGGCCAGCTTCATCCGAATGCCCTCGCCCGAAATCTCGACCTCGATCGTGCCCCGATAGGCGTGTGCCACGATGTTGACCTCCGCCTCATAGAGCGACACGACCACCCGTTTAATCACTGCCGGATCGACCCCCATCTGCTTGAGTGCCTTTTTCACCGCCGAGGAAGCCTGTCCGGCGCGGATAAAATCGCCTCCCTCGACCTCAAATTTCAATTGCATATCCTTCTTTTTTAAAAGACTGGCTTTAATCCGGCCTCATACAACAGCCCCGCACACTTGAAAAGCGAATAGGGCGATTCGATCATCACCATCCCGCTCTCGCGGGCCAACTGCTCCATCTCCCGCGAGGAACGTTTGCCCCGGCAGAGCAACAGACACCCCACATCGGCCATCTCAGCCGTGCGCACCGCCTGAATGTTGGCCAGCCCGGTCAACAGGACAAAATCGTCGTTCTTCAGGGTCAACACATCGCTCATCAGGTCGGAGGCAAAGGCATAACCCACCTCCTCGCTCAGGCGATCCTCCCCGCAAACGACCCGGCCACCAACCGCCCGGCTTATATCAGCTATTCGCATATTGACGAATTTAGAGTCTGTCTAACTATTTGATGTTGATATATGGCATTCAGCGACTTAATGATAGAATAACCCAATTCTTTCGCCAAATTAACAGGAACAGCATTTCCTATCTGTTTGTATTGTTGTGCCGTTGGCCCTTCAAAAGCCCAATCGTCAGGAAATGTCTGTATGCGAGCATATTCCCTCACTGTAAATGGCCGGGTTTCATCGGGGTGACATCTTTCGGTCTGTTTTTGTGCCGGACTACACGTCAACGTCAGACAAGGTTCATCCCAGCCGATGCGTCTGGCCATTCCGGTTTTTCCACCTCCGAGGTAGAAACTTCCTCCCATAAACTCTTTTTGAACATCAACAGGAAGGTCTCGCCAGTAACCTTTCGGAGGAACCATATCCAAAACTTCTTTTTTCCGTTTCGGATATTGCGCTCCGTCAGACGATGGCACATCGCAATCGTATAAGGTGCCCGATTTCAAAGCGTCCGCAAGGGTGTATATCCTATAATTAGGTTTGGGGTATTCAAATTGGATCGGAATGTCTTTTCTTATGCCGACAAGAATAAGTCGTTCCCGTTTCTGCGGAACGTTGTAATAAATGGCTTTCAATACCTGAACAGGTAAAACATGATACCCAATCTCGTCGAGTATGGAAATCATTCCGCGTAACGTATTGCCTCCGTCGTGACTTAACAGCCCTCTTACATTCTCTCCTATGCAAATGAGTGGGTTTACCTCTTTTACAACGCGGGCAAATTCATAAAACAAAGTTCCCCTCGCATCGTGGAGGCCTAATTTCTTCCCGGCATAACTAAACGATTGGCACGGAAAACCGCCGGTAACCACATCGACCTGATTGCGATACTCGGAAAAATCAAAATCTTTAATATCGCCCTCCAAAACCGTCCAATCCGGACGGTTTTTTCGCAACGTGTTGCAAGCCCAAGAATCAATTTCATTCAGCGCGGCACATTTTAGACCAGCCTGTTCCAGTCCGACCGCCAAGCCTCCAGCACCGGCAAACAGTTCCAATACACGATAATCATGATTCGGAACAACATAGTTCTTGCTCTCTTCTTCGACAGGATTTTGAATAAGAGGCGCAAAGAGTTGATTTAACACGCTTTTATCATAGAGCCTGTAATTCGACATCGGCTCACGCATGGCCGGGAGTTTTCCACCCCGATCCCATCGCCTTAATGTTTCTTTGCTTTTACCGACAAGCTCGGAGGCTTCGGATAATGTGAGGTATTCTTTCATAACCATATTACGCAACATTACTCAATGGTTACAAATGTACGAAAATCTATTTCAAAAACCGACTTCTGCTTTAAAAAATAGTTGATCGGCGGATCTCGTCTGCCAAAGTTTGAATGGCTGAATGCAACGATTCTCGACAATCGACAGCTTGGGCAGCTTGTCCAAAACTGACAATCAGTTCGTTGTAGAAATCCTTATCTCCGGTCAGGCGCAACCAAAATTCGTTTCCGACAAGCACTGGAAAATCTTTAGCTATCACACGATAATGAGCCGATAATTCCTCGGGTGTTCCGTACAATACGCCAACGACCATATCGTTAATTCCCACGTCTATATTATTTGTACGCGCCAATCTTCTCACTCCATTAAAGTGGTTTTTGACCGTTTCGACATCGTCTTTGTTAATCGTATTTGGACCAGATTTAACCTGACAATATTTGCGGCGACCATCCACACTGTCGATATATTCTATGTCTATCCCGTTGGTCGTAGAACCCATTCCTTCAAAAATGGAAGAGATCATTTTCTGTACCTGACTGCCAAAAATGGTCGTAATGCTCGTCCCTAAGATGCGAGGATATATCAGTGCTTTGGCAATAGACTCCGGCGAGCTGTCCCCGCATAAAAAATTCGCTAAATATTCGGTCAGGAAAGGATTGATATTGTAATTGCTTAACCTGCTCGCCTTTTCTAATCCCGAATAATGGCTGGGAATAATTTCATGAATGAAAAATTCTTTGGACTTGGCTAATAGCTGGGCTCTTTGTTCGTCAGTCATACTGTCATCAGTTTGGTTTCACACAAATTACGGGAATAATTTCATCAAAAACAAGACAAAACAGCACGAAGACATCACCACGCAGGTGTCATCACCTCGGGGATATACCGCAGTGTGAGTGCGCCGGAGGGGTCGTGTTCGACGGCGATCAGGTCGAATTGCACCTCCATGTCGATGCGGTAAAGCCCGATGAAATACTCCGCCGCCCGGCACAGCGACCGAAATTTGGCCCGCGTATAGGCCTCCTCGGGCGAGGCGAGGCTTCCGGCCTGACGGGTTTTGACCTCGACGATGTGCAGGCGACCCTCCTTTTCGGCCACCAAATCCAACTCATAGCGACCATTGCGCCAATTTCGATAAAGTAGTGTAAATCCCTGCTGCATCAGGTATTCCTGCGCCAGATCTTCGCCTTGTCGGCCTATCTCTACCTTTGTTCCCTCCATCGTTTAAGCCTCTGCTTCCGACCGGAGAATCTCCCGCTCAACGATCCGGGGGAAGTGCGCGTATTCTAACTCATGAACCTTGGCGGCGCAACTCTCCGGGGTATCGGCCTCGGTGAGTGGCACCCGCGCCTGAAAGAGGATGTCGCCGCTGTCGTACTGTTCGTTGACCCGGTGGATCGTGATGCCCGACTCCCGCTCGCCAGCCGCGATCACCGCCCGGTGTACCGCATCGCCGTACATCCCCTTGCCGCCGTAGTTGGGCAACAGCGCCGGGTGGATGTTCAGGATTCGCCCGGAATAGGCCTCGATCAGCGCGGGGGGCACCAACCAGAGGAATCCGGCCAGTACGATATAGTCTATCTTTCTGTCCTTCAATATTTTCAATACCCCGTCCTGGCTCTTAAACTCCTCCCGGTTGAAAACCACGGCCTCCAAGCCCAAACGCTGGGCGCGGGTCAGGGCATAGATGTCGGGGCGATTGGCCAGCATCACCGTAACACGCGCCGTATCAGACGACTCGAAATAATTAAAGAGATTTTCGGCGTTCGACCCCGAACCCGAAACAAATACCGCTATATTTTTCATTTTCAAACGATTCATGGATTATTTTCAGCGAAGATACAGAAAAAAGCGCAACGAATAGGCGATATTAAATGAAAATGTTTTACTTTTGCAGGGATTTAACTTAGGCAAAGTAAGTTTTTGCCTGTGGTTTCATTACGCATAACGGAAAATAATTTTTTAACCTCTTAAAGTTTTTAATTATGTCTGAAATTTCTTCAAAAGTCGTTGAGATCGTGGTCGATAAACTCGGTGTTGACGCAGCGGAAGTAGTACCCACCGCCAGCTTTACCAACGACCTCGGTGC
>JAISHQ010000021.1 GCA_031262465.1 Rikenellaceae bacterium | reverse complement strand
CATCAACCGCATCTCGGTGCCCAGCCAAGGTGATTGGTCCGAGATCGTGACCCACGAACTTCGCCACAGCTTCGGTCTCCAACACGAAGCCGTGGCCGATCCGGAAACCTGCCAAGCCGAGTCGTGGGACAGTTTCCACCCCGGATCGCCCTGCCAGCTCAGCCCCAGCGGAGATTACGTCGACGCCCAGGACGGCACACTCAACGGCCGCTACAAAGCCCAACTCGGCATCATCAACCCCAATCTCGGCTCGACCGATCTGACCTTCAGGGCTGACAACACGATCTCGAACCGCCAATTCACCCTGGTCGAAACCCGCACCCCGGATCGAGCCGCCCTCCAGTCGCTCCACGTCATCGACTCGACTGAGCCCGGCGATAAGGAGTACTACATCGACTACGACGCCCGCGTCGACGGCGTCCGGGTCTTCCGGATTCCCCGCTCGAACGACCCGGACACAGCGGCCTTCCCGCTCGGTGACCAAACTTGGCGGCCGGACTACATCTCGCTCTGGGCGGACCGGGACCGATTCGGCTTACAAGCCGGCGAATGCCGAGAATTAGCCAGCGGCAATGTGTCGGTCCGAATCGAACAGATCGATGACCAAGGGGCGCGTCTGTCACTCGGTTCCGGACCTTGTCAGGGCCTCGATAGTCTCAGTCTCAGTTTCCCTGAGGGAACGTTGCCGGCCGACGGCGCCGAAACTGAACTGACGGTCACCACCTCGTCCCCGGATCTGGCCTGGAAACTCTTCTCCTACGACGACTCGTGGCTGACGCTGTCACCGAACAGCGGCGTCGGCTCAGGGCAGGTCAAGGTGACGGCGACCTACAACTCCCACATCAGTGAGCGCCGCTCGAAAATCTTGCTCGCCAGCGCCGCGAACCCAGTCACCAGCACCAGCCGCGACAGCGTCACCGTGATTCAGTCCGGCCGGCCGCTGATCGACCCACAAAAGGTGACGGTCAAGGGCACGCCGATTACCGGCCAAACTCTGTCCGCAGTGACCAAGCCGTGGTCACCGGTCAATATCCGGTTGAGCTACCAATGGTTGCGACAAAATCCAGCCGGTTTACCGATCAACATTCCGGGCGCCACCGCCGCCACTTACACCGTCACCGAAGCCGATGCCGGTTACCGTTTGTCCGTTGTGGTCACCGGTCAGATCGATTTCGTACCGGCGGTTCACCAACAATCCTTGTGGACCGATCTGGCCGCCAACGGGAACTGCGTCTCGTTCCTGAAATTGTTCATGATCTGTAACACCACGGCCGGGAAAATCTCGCTGAAACCGGTCTGATCGCCGGCGCTGCCCGGTCGAGTCGGTGTCCTTGAAGACTTTTTGGGCGGTTGCTCGTTCTGGGGATGGTGTCTGATCGACTAATCTTGCCCAGGTTTGCGGCGCTGCGGTTCTCTCTAACGGATGTCCGCTGCGCTCAATCACGAGAGGAAACCTATGCTCCAGCGGTCCGACCGACGTAATCTAGCCATCATCGCCCACGTCGACCACGGCAAAACCACGCTGGTCGACAAAATGATCCTTCAGGGAAACCTCTTCCGCAACAACGAACGGGTCGGTGAGCTGATAATGGACAACAACGACCTCGAACGCGAACGCGGCATCACGATCCTCTCGAAAAACGTTTCGGTCATCTACAAAGACTACAAAATCAACATCATAGACACCCCCGGACACTCCGACTTCGGCGGCGAAGTCGAACGGGTGCTCAACATGGCCGACGGCGTGTTGCTGTTGGTCGATGCCTTCGAGGGGACGATGCCTCAGACCCGCTTCGTCTTGCAAAAAGCCCTCGCGTTAGGCAAAAAGCCGATTGTGGTGGTCAACAAGGTCGACAAACCCAATTGCCGCCCCGAGGAGGTTTACGAAGAGGTTTTCGACCTGATGTTCACGCTCGATGCGAACGAAGAGCAGTTGGATTTTAAGGTGATCTACGGCAGTGCCAAACAGGGCTGGATGTCGCACAAGTGGCAGGAGAAAACCGACAGCATCACCCCCCTGCTCGACGCGATCATCGACGAAATTCCCGAGCCGGAAATCGCCGAGGGGACACCCCAAATGCTCATCACCTCGCTGGAATACTCCCCCTACATCGGGCGGATCGCCATCGGCAAGCTGACCCGGGGAACGCTCAAATCGGGGATGCCGGTGACGCTGGCCAAACGCGACGGCCAGACAATGGTCAAAACGCGCATCAAAGAGCTTTTCCTCTTCGACGGGCTGGGCAAAGCCAAAGTCGATGAGGTGACCTGTGGCGAGATATGCGCCGTGGTGGGTGTCGACGGTTTCGAGATCGGCGACACAATCACCGATTACGACAATCCGGAGGCTCTGCCCCCGATCGACATCGACGAGCCGACGATGAGTATGCTCTTCACCATCAACGACTCGCCCTTTTTCGGCAAGGACGGCAAATTCGTCACCTCGCGCCACATCAAAGAGCGGTTGGATCGGGAGTTGGAGAAAAACCTCGCCCTGCGGGTCGAACCCGGACAGACCTCCGACAGCTTTATGGTCTATGGCCGTGGGGTGCTCCACCTGAGTGTGCTGATCGAGACCATGCGCCGCGAGGGGTACGAGTTGCAGGTCGGACAGCCCCAAGTCATCATCAAGGAGATCGACGGCCATAAAAACGAACCGGTCGAGGAGCTAAATATCGACGTGCCGGACGAGTCGGCGGGCAAGGTGATCGAGATGGTCACCAAGCGCAAAGGCGTGTTAGTCAGCATGAACAGCAAGAACGAACGCACCCGGCTGATCTTCCGCATCCCTTCGCGCGGGATCATCGGCCTGCGGAGCAATATGCTCACAGCCACCGCCGGCGAGGCCATCATGTCGCACCGTTTTGTGGCCTTCGAGCCGTGGAAGGGCGAGATCGAATTGCGGATCAACGGCTCGCTGATCGTCATGGAGACCGGCGAGGCCGAAGCCTATTCGATCAACAAGTTGCAGGATCGCGGCATCTTTTTCATCCCCGCCGGATCGCCCGTTTACGGCGGGCAGGTGGTGGGCGAAAGCTCGCGGGCCGAGGACATCGTGGTCAACCTCACCAAATCGAAAAAACACTCCAACGTGCGAGCCAGCGGTTCCGACGAAAAGATGAACATCGCCCCGCCGAAGATTTTCTCACTGGAAGAGGCTCTGGAATACATCCAAGGCGATGAATACGTCGAAGTTACCCCCCACTCGCTCCGCCTCCGCAAAATCCTGCTGAACGAAACGGATCGGAAAAGAGGAGCTAAATAATTTCGACACTTTTTTACTCAAATAAATACACTTTTTTTAACCCTTAATTCACATAACAATGAAACGTTTCATCCTGCCTCTGTATGCAATTTTGTTTTTGATTGTTTCGTGCGCGAAAGACGACCGAATCGACTTGCGCAGCGGAGTTGAATATTTGACAATCAAAGAGATGCCCGCAATGCAGACCGATTATATCGACTGTGAAATAGATGGGGATGGTTATATAATAACTCTTAATAGTTATGTAGCCGACGGAACGCCGGTGGTACTTACATTCAGGGCCAATGGAGTTGTCTACTACGACGGAAAAATTATTGTATCGGGGCAGACCGAAGTCGCTTTCCAAAAAAGCGCGGTACTGTCAGTCAAATCGCCCGACGGAAACCAGGTTTCATATCGATTCGAAGTGCCGGATAAGTCTGGAGAGAAAGACGACAGCAACCGCATAACCGGCTTTGCGTTGCAGGTGGAACGAAAGGGGATTCTGTCGGAGCATGCGGGAACTATAAACGACGAAAAAGGGACCATCACTGTTGTCGTTCCAGGAACCGGCTGGATAGACAATATCCGGAATGCCCCGGCTTCATTTTTGTCTACAGGCGCCTATGTGACGGCCGGCGGACAAACACAGATTTCCGGCATTACGGAGAATAATTACATGTCAGAAGTCGTCTACACTGTCATCGCAGAAAACGGTGACAGGCGTGATTATACTGTTAAGGTCGTTTCGCCGCAGTCGACGGGGCTTCCGGTAGTGCGTATCGACACCGAGGGAGGTGCCGGGATCACCGACAAGGAAAACTATGTGCCCTCGACTATCTCGATCCATGACGGAGCCAACCCATCCTATAATATCACAGAAGCCCCGGCAGGCGTACGCGGCCGTGGCAACACTACGTGGAACTACGACAAAAAACCTTACCGCATTAAATTCGAGAAGAAAACGTCCGTATTTGGGTTGGAAAAGGCGAAAAGCTGGGTGTTGCTGGCCAACTGGCAGGATCCTACCTATATGATGAGTACCGTAGCTTTCGAACTGTCTCGGCGTCTCGGACTGGCATTTACGCCCACGCCCACCCATGTCGAACTTTTCCTTAATGGCTCCTACAAAGGCAGCTATGTGTTGTGCGAGCAGATCCAGGTAAATCCCGGCCGCGTGGAGATCGACGAGTTCAAGGACGTGCTGCTGGAACTGGACTCCTATTTCGACGAAGAGTATAAATTCGAGTCGGAGCAGATACGGATGCCAGTAAACATCAAATCTCCTGAATTCGACGGTGTGTCTGCAGGTGACCGCGACGCTTTTATCGAAACCATAAAAGCTGACTACAACCGGATGGAAAAATCTGTCCTTTCGCTGTCGGATTGGCACGAATACATGGACGTAGCTTCGTTCATAGACTACTTGATAGTGTACGAGGTGACGCGCAATACAGAACTCGAATGGCCCAAAAGCACCTATTTACACAAAAAGGCAGGCGGAAAATGGACTTGGGGCCCCATCTGGGATTTCGACTGGGCGTATGGCTACACGGGTTGGCAGAATTACTGGTCCTCGGCTTCAAGCCAGTTGTATGGCGGCTACGACGACGGCCGTCCGGGAAGCACGTTTTTCAACAAGCTGTTCCAGAGCGCTGAATTTAAAAAAGAATACAAGGCTCGCTGGCAGCAGATAAAGCCGCTGATTTCCAATATAGATGTTTTCGTGGAGCAAATGGGGGACCATCTCGCGGCGTCAGACTATCAGAACAAACAGGTCTGGGGTTACCAATATACGAAAAATTATGCCGGAGAGATCGTGTCGATGCAGTCGTGGCTGCGCCAGCGCATATCGTATCTCGATGGGGTAATAACAAACTATTAGCACAGTAAGCATAAATTTCGTAATACAGGATCAAAACAATAATGGCTGAAAATATGTCGTCCGACATATTTTATACGGGGTGAAAATTATGCGATGACGGATTTTTGAACTATTTTTGTCGGCGTATTTTTTGAAAAAATAGGAAATAAACCTAAGCGATACCATGAATAGCAAATCAATCCAGTTTGTTACGGCCGAAGAGGCTGTCAAAGTGATCAAAAGCGGCGACAACATCCACCTGAGCAGTGTTGCCAGCGCACCGCAGTGCCTGATCGAAGCGATGTGTGAACGGGGACGACGGGGCGAGATCAAGGACATCACCATCCGCCACCTCCACACCGAAGGCCCTGCGCCCTATGCGGCGGCAGAATTTGAGGGCATTTTCCAGCTCGATTCGTTCTTTGTGGGCGGAAATGTGCGCAAAGACACGCAGGCCGGTTATGCGGATTACATTCCGATCTTCCTCGGCGAGACGCAGAAGCTGTACCGCGCCGGAGTGCTTCCGTGCGATGTGGCCATGATTCAGGTCTGCCCGCCGGACAAACACGGCTATGTTTCGTTGGGTACTTCGGTCGATGCCACGCTGGCCGCTGTGGAGTGTGCTCGCACGGTGATCGCGGTCATCAACCCCAACGTGCCGCGCGCTTTTGGCGACGCTTTTATCCACACGTCGGACATCGACATCTTTGTGCAGGGCGACACCCCGCTGATGGAGGCTCATTTCAGTGTTCCGACCGAGATCGAGGTGGCTATTGGCAACCATTGCGCCGCGTTGGTCGAAGACGGAGCTTGCCTCCAGATGGGCATCGGAGCTATTCCCAACGCCGTTTTGGCTCAATTGGGCAACCACAAAAACCTGGGTATCCACACCGAAATGTTTGCCGACGGCGTACTGCCGCTGGTCGAAAAAGGGGTGATTAACGGGTGCAACAAGGGGGTGGACAAGGGGAAAATGGTGTCGACCTTCCTGATGGGTTCCCAGCGTGTGTACGACTTTATCGACGACAACCCCGGGGTGCTGATGAAGGACGTGGGATACACCAACGACCCCTTTATCATCGCCAAAAACCCGAAGACCACGGCCATCAACTCGGCCTTGCAGGTCGACCTCACCGGCCAAGTGTGCGCCGACTCGCTGGGCACCAAGTTCTACTCGGGCTTCGGCGGACAGGTCGACTTCGTTTACGGGGCTTCGCTCTCCGAGGGCGGAAAGGCGATCATCGCCATGCCGTCGGTGACCAACAAGGGCGTGAGCAAGATCGCCCCCGTGCTGACCCTCGGCGCAGGCGTGGTGACCACCCGGGCACACATCCATTGGTTTGTGACCGAATACGGTGCCGTTAATCTCTACGGCCGGTCGTTGCAGGAGCGCGCCAACCTGATTATCAGCGTCGCCCACCCCGACCACCGCGAAGAACTCGACCGCGCCGCCTTCGAACGCTTCGGCCCCCACTACACCTATATCAAAGCCAAAATGGGGAGATAAATCCAAATATCTCTAAACAACATAGGCTGTCTCGGAATACCGAGACAGCCTATGTTGTTGTTTGAGATGATTGAGATGCCCCTCTTTTACTCGCGGTTGAAGAGGGCGGAGATGTCGAGGTCTTCGACGTGGCCTTGGTTGAAGCGGAGGGTGCGCGAGGGGTAGTTTTGCAGGTTGCTGATGTTGTGGGTGGCCATGACCACGGCGCAACGGTTTTCGGCACGGATGTCGGTGAAAATCTGCATGATGCTGTCGGCTGTCGACGGGTCGAGGTTGCCGGTCGGCTCGTCGGCGAGGATCACCTCCGGGGCGTTGAGCAGGGCGCGCGCCACGGCCAGACGCTGTTGTTCGCCGCCCGACATTTCTGACGGCATTTTGTGAATCTTGTGCGAAAGCCCCACGCGCTCCAATACTTCGCCGATCCGCTCGGTGATCTGGCGTTCGTTTTTCCACTCGGTGGCTTTGAGCACAAAGCGGAGGTTCTCGAAGACATTGCGGTCGTTCAATAGCTTATAATCCTGAAACACAATGCCCAACCGCCGCCTCAGGAGCGGTATCTGCTTCCGCTTGATCCGGTGGAGTTCAAAGTCCGCCACCGTGCCCGTGCCCTGAAAGAGGGGAATGTCGGCATAGAGCGTCCGCAAAAAAGAGCTTTTTCCGCTCCCCACGCGCCCGATCAGGTAGACCAACTCGCCCGGGGCAATGTCCACGTTGACATCGGACAACACCAGGTTGTCCTCCGCCGTGGGATGCTTGCCGGTGCCCCCGCTATAAATCGAGGCGTTGCGCAGTTCGATGATCGGGCTTGTATTCTCCATTTTAACGGCTCTTAAGCGTCGATATTGGCGTATTTTGCGTTGCGTTCGATGAACGACCGGCGCAGGGGCACATCGTCGCCCATCAGCATGGAGAAAATCCGATCGGCCTCGGCCGCATTTTCGATCGTCACCTGACGCAGGATACGGCTTTCGGGGTTCATGGTCGTCTCCCACAGCTGGGTCGAGTTCATTTCTCCCAACCCTTTGTAGCGTTGCAGGTGAACGCCCTTACTGCCAAACTCTTCGATCGTGGCAACCCGTTCCTCTTCGGTCCAAGCGTACCGTTCGTTTTTCCCCTTTTTGACAAGGTAAAGCGGCGGCGTGGCGATGTAGAGGTGGCCTCCGCTGATCAGGTCTTGCATATAGCGGAAGAAGAAGGTCATGATGAGCGTGGCGATGTGGCTTCCGTCGACATCGGCATCGGTCATAATCACAATCTTGTCGTACCGTAACTTTTCGAGGTTCAGCGCCTTGCTGTCCTCCTCGGTGCCGATGGTCACACCCAAGGCGGTAAAAATATTGCGGATTTCGTCGCTATCGAAGACTTTGTGATCCATCGCTTTTTCGACATTCAGGATTTTCCCGCGCAAAGGCAGGATCGCCTGAAAATTGCGGTCGCGCCCCTGTTTGGCCGTGCCGCCTGCCGAATCCCCTTCGACCAAGAAAATCTCGGCGATACTCCGGTCGCGCGAGGAACAGTCGGCCAATTTTCCGGGCAATCCGGCACCGGAGAGCACCGTTTTGCGTTGAACCAGCTCCCGCGCTTTGCGGGCGGCGTGGCGCGCGGTGGCGGCCAAAATCACCTTCGAGACGATCGCTTTGGCATCGCGCGGATTCTCTTCCAAATAGTGGGTCAGCGCATCGCCAATGGCCTGTTCCACAGCACCGGCCACCTCGCTGTTACCCAACTTGGTTTTGGTCTGCCCCTCGAACTGCGGCTCCTGCACTTTGACCGAAACAACGGCAGTCAGCCCCTCGCGGAAGTCGTCGCCGCTGATCTCGAATTTGAGTTTGGAGAGCATCCCCGACTCGTCGGCATACTTTTTCAAGATACGGGTCAGTGCGCGCCGGAAGCCGGTCAGGTGAGTCCCGCCCTCGATCGTATGGATGTTGTTCACATACGAAAAGATGTTCTCGGTGTAGCTGGTGTTGTATTGAAAAGCGGCCTCGACGGGTACACCCGCCTTCTCGGTGTCGATGTAAATGATCCGTTCGGTCAGCCGTTCGCGGTTCTGATCGAGGTAGTTGACAAACTCCTTCAGTCCCTCGGAGGAGTAATATTCCTCATAGCGGTCGTTGCCCTGCTCGTCTTTTTCCCGTTTGTCGGTCAGCGACAGGCGGATGCCCTTGTTCAGGAAAGCCAACTCGCGCAGGCGAGCCGCCAAAATATCGAAACTGTAAATCAGTTCGTTGAATATCTGATCGTCCGGTTTGAAAGTGATCGTCGTGCCGTTGCTCTCACACGCGCCCACGGTGAGCAGTTCGGTTTGCGGGAAGCCCCGGCTGTACTCTTGCCGGTAGATTTGGCCACCCTTTTGCACTTCGGCGATCAATCGGCTCGACAGGGCATTCACGCACGACATCCCCACCCCGTGCAGACCGCCGGAAACCTTGTAACTCTCCTTGTTGAATTTACCCCCGGCGTGGAGGACGGTCAAGGCGACTTCCAAGCCCGATTTTCCCTCTTTTTCGTGGATGTCGACCGGGATACCGCGACCGTTGTCAGCCACGCTGATGGAGTTGTCCTCGTAAATGACCACGCGGATGTCGGTACAATAACCGGCCAGCGCCTCGTCGATCGAGTTGTCGACAATTTCGTACACCAAGTGGTGCAGGCCCTTTACGCCGATGTCGCCGATGTACATGGCGGGGCGTTTGCGAACGGCTTCAAGCCCCTCTAAAACCTGTATGCTGGAGGCCGAATAGTCATCGGCAACGGGTTGGATTTTTTCTAATTCAGTGCTCATCAATATTCCTTTCTATAACGTGCAAATGTACGCATTTTTATTGGGATAGGCAATACATGGCTAACATTTATAAAACGCAAAAATCGGCTAAAAAGTGTGCTAAAAACAGGTATAGGAGGGGCTAAAGCCCCTCCTATACCTGTTTCTACGATGCACTCCCCTACTCCACGGTCACCGACTTGGCCAAGTTGCGCGGCTGGTCGACGTTGGTGCCCTTGTTGACGGCGATGTAATAGGCCAACAGTTGCAGGGGGATGGCCGAGACCAGCGGCGCAAAACGCTCGTCGGTTCGGGGCACCTCGATGCAATAGTCGGCAATGTCGGTCACGGCCTCGTCGCCCTCGGTCACAATGGCCACCACACGCCCTTTCCGAGCCTTGACTTCCTGAATGTTGCTGATGGTCTTCTCGTACACACTGTCCGAGGTGGCGATCACCACCACCGGCATCCGTTCGTCGATCAGCGCGATCGGCCCGTGTTTCATCTCGGCCGCCGGATAGCCCTCGGCATGGATGTAGGAGATTTCCTTCAGCTTCAACGCGCCCTCCAGAGCCGCCGGGTAGTTGTAGCCTCGCCCCAAATAGATGAAATTATGGGCATAAGTGAATATTTTGGAGAGTTCCTGAATCTGAGGATCCGTTTTCAATACCTTTTCCATTTTGTCTGGCACCCCGGCCAATTCGCCAATCAGGCGGGTATAATCGTCCGGGGCGATGGTTCCCTTGAGCTGGGCGATGGTCAGCGCCAACATCGAAAGGACAGTCACCTGACCGGTAAACGCCTTGGTCGAAGCCACCCCGATCTCAGGCCCCACGTGGATGTACGAACCCGAATCGGTGGCCCGGGCAATGGACGAACCCACCACGTTGCTGATACCATAGATGAAAGCCCCGCGCGATTTAGCCAACTTAATGGCCGCCAGCGTATCGGCTGTTTCGCCGGATTGGGAGATGGCAATCACGATGTCGCCCGGATTAATCACCGGATTGCGGTACCGGAACTCCGAGGCGTACTCCACCTCGACCGGGATGCGGCACAGGTCTTCGATCAGGTGCTCGCCGATCAGGGCCGCGTGCCACGAGGTACCACAGGCCACGATGATGATGCGCCCGGCATTCAGGAACTTTTCTTGGTTGTCGATCACCCCCGACAGCACCACGTTGTTGGCCTCCACGTTGATTCGGCCTCGGATGCAGTCGACAAGGGTCTGGGGTTGTTCGTTGATCTCCTTGAGCATAAAATGAGGATAGCCACCCTTTTCGAGCTGACTGAGGCTCATTTCAATTTCCTTGATCTCCGGAGTTTGCGCCACGTCGTTCAGGTTGACAATTTTCAACGGTTTTTCCCGCGAGATGACCGCCACTTCGTCGTCGTGGATGTAGACCACCCGGTTGGTGTATTCTACGAACGGGCTGGCATCCGAAGCGAGAAAAAACTCGCCTTCGCCGACACCCACCGCCAGCGGACTGCCCCGGCGGGCGGCCACAATCTGATCCGGGCGATCCTTCTCAAGGATCGCGATGGCAAAGGCACCGACCACTTCGCGCAGGGCGATTTGAACGGCGTGTAACAGATCGACCTTGTGGGTCACCTTGATGTACTCGATCCACTGAACCAACACCTCGGTATCGGTCGAGCCTTTGAACTGATAGCCGTTTTCGACGAGCAGTTGTTTCAGAACGAGGTAATTTTCGATGATGCCGTTGTGGATCAACGCCAGCGATTCGCTCTGGGAGCAATGGGGATGGGCATTCACATCGTTCGGCTCGCCGTGGGTCGCCCAACGGGTATGGGCAATGCCGGCAGTGCCGGAAATATCCTTGCTGGCACATTGGTGTTCCAGATCGTCGACCTTGCCACGGGTTTTATAAATGTTCAGCTGCGCGTCTTTTTCACTAATCAGGGCTACTCCTGCGCTGTCGTACCCCCGGTACTCCAACCGTTTCAACCCGTTTATCAGAATGGGATAGGCTTCACGAGGGCCTATGTAACCGACTATTCCACACATAAGATTGGTCTCGACTTATT
This sequence comes from Rikenellaceae bacterium, assembly GCA_031262465.1. GTDB lineage: Bacteria > Bacteroidota > Bacteroidia > Bacteroidales > Rikenellaceae > JAJQAW01. The sequence continues at coordinate 11,023 of JAISHQ010000021.1, read as the reverse complement.
TTCGTTAAACGTTTAGGGTGTTCAGAAAACTTCAATGGGTGTCCGAACCCCACAAAGGTAGCTATTTTATCCTCCCCGTCCAAAACGGATTACATTAAAAACTACCCTGCCAACTTTTCGTGTCGTTGCACCAAATCGTTCCGGCCGGTTCGTACATGACGGGGCGCAGAGGCTCTAACACTTTCATCTCCAAGTAAGACTTGTAGATATTATAGCCCACGCCCGGCCCACGACCCAGCGAATAGAGGATTACCCCGGTGTAGTTTCGGCTCAATCGGTGGGCATTTTCCACACGTGCGAGGTAAGCCTCGACCCAATTCGGGTTGTTGACCAGCGCGCCCCCGACCGCGCGATTATCGCCGGTCAGCGCGGTGTCCAAACCCACCTCGTCGCAGACCAACAGACCCACCTCGTCGCACAATTCATAGAGCCGCGCTTTGCGGGGGTGATAGCCGCAACGGATCGCGTTGAACCCCTCTTTTTTCAGTTGCAACAGGTCGGCGCGCATCGTGGCATCGTCCGGCGAAAGCCCGTCGCACCGATACTCCGCCCCCTTGATCTCGATCGGCTTGCCGTTCAAGGTGTAAACCCCGTTCTCGATCTTCAGCTCCCGAAACCCGACATGGAAAGGCACATATTCGATAAACCGCCCCTTGTAACGCACCCGCAACACCAGCTGATAAAGGTATGGCGATTCGGGCGACCACCGTTTCACGTCGGCCAATTTGCCCTGAAAACGAACCGTGTCGCGCCCGCCCAAGCCGGGGACAACCGTCTCGCGGGTGTTGTAACGCACCGGCTTGCCCTGCGCGTCGCGCAGGTCGTAATAGACCACGACCGAATCCGGGAAATTGAAGCCGTTGACCAGCTCGATGGCCAAATCAGCCACCCCGGTCGTGTTCTTCAGCGAATCGAACGAGGTTTCGACCGTGAAATCGTTGATGTGGATTCGGTACTGCGAATAGAGCGATACGCCCCCTTCGATCCCCGCGCCGTTGATCGTGCCGTTTTCGAGCCAATCGCCGGTTTTATAGCGGGCGATGTCCATGGCGATCGTATTGACCCCGTCGGCGATGTAGGGCGCGATGTTAAATTCGACCGGCGTACCGCTCTGCTCGGCGTACCCGGCTCGTTGGCCGTTGACGTAGAGCGTCAGGCCGCCTTTCAGCCCTTCGATCCGCAGGAAAATGTCGCGGTCGAGCCAAAAGACGGGAATTTCGACCTGCGTCCGGTATTGCCCCACGCTATTTTCTGCCGGAAGCGCGGGCGGTTTCAGCCCCTCGAAATCGGCGGGCGAAGTCTCGGCAAAGTAGCCCGGCACACGCTGCTCGCCCCACTGCCCGGCCACCCCGGCCTCCCCGGCAGGCACCACGTCCGGCATCCCGGAGGCGAGCCGAAACGCCCACGGGCGATTGAGCGAGACGTAAAACGAGGAGCGGGCGACGTCGAAAGTCACCGCATTCTCTCCGTTGTCGTAACTCATAAAGGTCGTGCGCGCCGGTTCGTAATTTTCCGGGAGCAACTGAACGGTTTCCCGCGCCGGAACTTGCGCCACAGCTTGCGTGGCAATTCCTGCCGTCAGGAGGAATAGGAAGAGTATTTTTTTCATGGTAGAAACAAAGTTACAACATCCTCCGCAAAAATGCGCCGGTATGGCTCTTTTTCTTGCGCGCCACCTGCTCGGGCGTTCCTTCGGCCACCACATAGCCTCCCATGTCGCCCCCTTCAGGCCCCATGTCGATCAGGTGGTCGGCCAATTTAATTACATCCAAATTGTGTTCGATCACAATCACCGTGTTACCCTTGTCGACCAACTTGTTCAGCACCTCCATCAACACCCGCACATCCTCGAAATGCAACCCCGTGGTCGGCTCGTCGAGGATATAAAGCGTGCGCCCGGTATCTTTGCGGGCGAGTTCCGAGGCCAATTTGATCCGCTGGCTCTCGCCGCCCGAAAGCGTCGTACAGGGCTGTCCAAGAGTAAGATAACCTAATCCCACATCCTGAATGGCTTTCAGCTTTTGGTAAATTTTGGGGATATTCTCAAAAAATTCGACCGCCTGATTGACCGTCAGGCTCAACACCTGATCTATGTTTTTGCCCTTGTATTTGACCTCCAACGTCTCCCGGTTGTAGCGGTGGCCGCCGCAGGCTTTGCATTTGACGTAAACGTCCGGCAGGAAATTCATCTCGATCGTCTGCACCCCCGCTCCGCGACACACCTCGCACCGACCTCCCTTGACGTTGAACGAAAATCGCCCGGCACCGTACCCGCGAATTTGCGCATCGGGGGTCTTCTCGAAGAGTTTGCGGATGTCGGTGAAGACATCGGAATAGGTCGCCGGATTGCTCCGGGGCGAACGCCCAATCGGCGACTGGTCGACCACGACCAATTTGTCGATCTGCTCCACCCCGCGAATTTCCGTGTAGGGCAACGGCTGGTCGTAAGAGCGATAGAGGTCGCGGCGCACGGCCGCACACAGCGTCTGGTTGACCAGCGACGATTTCCCCCCGCCGCTCACCCCGGTGACACCGATCAGCTTGCCCAACGGGAAGTCGACCGTCACGTTCTTGAGGTTGTACCCCGTGGCTCCGACCACGGTGAGGGTCTGGCCGTTGCCCGGTCGGCGAGTGGCAGGCACCTCGATCTTCCGGCGACCGGTCAGGTAGTCGGCTGTAATCGTATCTTGCCGGATAATGACATCAAAATCACCCATGGCGACCACCTCGCCCCCGCGCCGTCCGGCCAGTGGGCCGATGTCGATCACCCAATCGGCACTGCGGATCATCTCCTCGTCGTGCTCGACGACGATCACCGAATTGCCCGCATCGCGCAACCCTTTCAGGCTGTTAATCAGTTTGATGTTGTCTTTTTGGTGGAGGCCGATGCTCGGCTCATCCAAGATATAAAGCACATTGACGAGCTTCGACCCGATCTGCGTGGCCAGCCGGATGCGCTGGCTCTCGCCGCCCGAGAGCGACCGCGAGGCGCGGTTCAGGGAGAGATAACCTAAGCCCACGTCCAACAAAAAGCGCACCCGCTCGCGAATCTCCTTCAGGATTTCGTGGCCGATCTTGCGCTGGCGTTCGGTCAATTTCGGTTCTAAGGTGCCGACCCATTCGCCCAACTCTTCGAGGCTCATGGCCGAGACTTCGGCGATGTTTTTGCCGTCGATCTTGAAGTGCAACGCCTCCTCTTTCAGCCGGTTACCATCGCAAACGCCACACGCCTGCCGACGAACGAATTGCTCTTTCCACCGGTTGGTTTTCGCGCTCTCGTCGTCCATTTTTTCGATCTGCCCGGCCACGCCGTCCCAGCTAACGAGGTATCGCCCCGTAGAAGCACCGTTCCCCCGGTAATCGACCTGCAAAGGCTCCGGATCGCCGTACATGATGGCATTCAACGCCTCGTCCGAGAGCGAAGAGAGGGGTTCATCGAGCGAAAAGTCGTATTTTTTGCCCAGCGCCTTCAGTTGGGCGAAGAGCAGGCTCTCGCGCTGTTTACCCAACGGCTCGATCGCTCCCTGAGCAATGCTCTTTCGGCGATCAGGGATCATCTTGTCTATGTCGAAAACCGCCTCTTCGCCCAGCCCGTTGCAGTGGGGACACGCCCCCTGCGGGGAGTTGAACGAAAAGGTGTGCGGAGCCGGTTCGTTGAAGGCCATCCCGCTGGTCGGACACATCAGGTTGCGGCTGAAATAGCGGACGCTGTCGGCCTCATAGTCGTAGACCAGCATCGTGTTTTTGCCCTGCCTCAACGCCTCTTGGAGGCTTTTGGCGATTCGCTCGCGGTTATCGGGGCGCGAGGTCAGGCGGTCGACAACCAACTCAATGTGGTGAACCTTGTATCGGTCGAGCTTCATCGCGGGGAGAATGTCCTCGATCTTTCCGTCGATGCGCACTTTGGTGTACCCTTTTTTCAGCATCGACTCAAAGAGTTCGCGGTAATGCCCCTTGCGCCCTTTGACCAACGGAGCCAACAGGGCGATCTTGCGTCCGTCGTAATTGTCCAAAATCAGGTTGACAATCTGGTTGTCGGTGTATCGCACCATCTCCTCGCCCGTGATCGGGGAATAGGCCACCGACCCGCGCGCGAAGAGCAGGCGCAGGAAGTCGTTGATCTCGGTCACCGTACCGACCGTCGACCGGGGGTTTTTGTTGGTGGTTTTTTGCTCGATCGAGATGACGGGGCTTAGCCCGGTGATCTTCTCCACATCCGGACGCTCCATCGTGCCGATAAACTGCCGGGCGTAAGAGGATAGAGTCTCCATGTACCGGCGTTGCCCCTCGGCGTAAATGGTGTCGAAGGCCAACGACGATTTGCCCGAGCCGGAGAGGCCGGTTATCACGGTCAGCCGGTCGCGCGGAATGGTGACATCTATGTTTTTGAGGTTGTTGGCGCGTGCGCCGTAAACCTCTATGTTGTTGTCGTTCATATTCTGATAAAAACGCAAAAATCGGCGAAATGTTGCGGCAAAAACATTGCCGGGCATCGGCGTAACTCGCAAAGATAAGGATTATTTCCGAGACTGCCTTTGGAGTTCAACGCCAATTTCCGTAAGTTTGTCCATTCAAACGAATTATCCCATTAGACCATGCTCATACCCGGACAAATTTATACCCTCACCGTTAGCCGCAACACCGATTTCGGCCAATTTTTGATCGACGACGACGGCGACGAAATCCTCCTGCCCAACCGCTATGTGACCCCGCGCATCCAGCCGGGCGACCCGATCGAGGTTTTTGTTTACACCGACTCGGAGGATCGCCCCGTGGCCTCGACCGAACGGCCCTTGCTGTTGGCCGGGCAGGCCGCCTATCTGGAGGCCGTCGACAAAACCATGCACGGTGCCTTTTTCGATTGGGGCATCTCGGGCAAAGACCTTTTTATGCCCATCCGCAACCAGATCGGGCGCATCGACACGGGGAAGAGATATGTGGTCTATATGTATGTCGATCAGCTCACTAACCGGCTGACGGCCACGACCAAACTCAACCCCTTTGTCCGCAACGAGGAGATCACCGTCTCGCCCGGCGACGAGGTCGAGGTGTTGGTGGCTTTTGAAAACGCGCTCGGCTTTCGGGTGATTGTCAACAACCGCCATTGGGGGATGATCTACTTCAACCAGCTCTTTTCGCCCGTGGCTATCGGCGATCGGTACACGGGCTATGTCGTCCGGGTGACGGAAGACAACCGCATCGACATCAGCCTGCAAAAACAGGGCTTCGACGAGGTGAAGGACGCCGCCGACAAACTGCTTGCCCTGCTCGAAAGGCAGGGAGGCCGACTTCCGCTCGGCGACAAGAGCGACCCGGAGGCCGTCCGGCGCATGACCCAAATGAGCAAAAAAGTATTCAAACGCGCCGTGGGCACGCTCCTGAAACAGGGGATAATCGTCGCGGGCGAGACCGAAATAAAACTCTCAAAATGAGTACGATGACATATCGCAAATTAACCCCGGCAGAAATCGCGACCCTCGAAGCCAACGACTGCCGGGCCGAGGCGTGGAACGGGGTCGAAGTGGCCGAAGGCTTTTCGGCAGAGGCTATCCACCGGTGTCGTTTTGCCGGGACGGTGCGCCTCGGGCGCGGAGTGCGGATCGACGGCGTACACGAAGCCGTTGAAAATTACGAGATTGGCGACAACGTACAGATTCTCAACGTCGAATCGTTGCGGTGTCGCCCGGGGGCTACATTCGGCGGCGGGGTGCAGGTGGGGGTACTCAACGAGTCGGGCGGGCGGGAAATTCCGATTTATCCGGGGCTGACGGCGCAAATTGCCGCCCTCGCCGTGCTCTATCGCCACCGCCCGGAGGCCATCCAAGCCCTAACGCGCCTGATCGAGGCCGAAATTCGGGAACATACCCCGGCGCTGGGGCGCATCGGGGCCGGCACGCGCATTGCCCATTGTGGTACGTTGACCGATGTGTGCGTGGGCGAACAGGCTCTTCTTCAGGGTGTTGCGGAGCTGACCAACGGCACAATCGAGAGTACACCGCAGTCCTCGACCGTCATCGGTCGGGGGGTGATCGCGCGCGATTTTATCATTTCTGACTCCTCGGAGGTGACCGACTATGCCCAGCTGTCGACCTGCTTTGTCGGGCAGGGGTGCCGCATCGGGCGGGGATTTACGGCGGACAACTGCCTCTTTTTTGCCAACTGCGACTGCCAGCAGGGCGAAGCGCAGGCCGTTTTTGCCGGGCCTTACACGGTCACGCACCACAAATCGACCCTGCTGATCGGCGGGATGTTTTCGTTTTTCAACGCCGGGAGCGGCACCAACCAGAGCAACCACCTCTACCGCTTAGGCCCTCTGCATCAGGGCATTTTGGAGCGCGGGAGCAAGTGCGGCAGTAACTCATACATGGTCTTCCCGGCGCGCGTGGGGGCCTATTCGGTGGTGCTCGGCAAGCACAGCGACCACCCCGACACGGCGGCTCTCCCCTTCTCCCTGCTGATCGGCGAGGGCGGAGCGACCCTCCTTGTGCCTGGCACTCAGCTCCGAAGTATCGGGCTGGCGCGCGACGTGCGCAAGTGGCCCGAGCGCGAACGGCGGCGGGGGACGAAGCGCGATCATCTCTGCTTCGACCTGCTCACCCCCTATACGATCGGCAAAATCCTCGGCGCGATTGCCCTATTGGAACAAGCTGACAATCAGTCCGATTTGGTTTACAACCGGGCGACGATCCCGGCGCGCAGTGTGGCTGGTGGGCTGAACACCTATCGGTTAGCCGTAAAACTCTTTGTCGGCGAGGCACTGACCCGGCAACTCACCGCCCACCCGCAGGGCCTCCCCGCCCCCGGTCGCCGGTACGAGGCGTGGAGCGACCTCTCCGGCCTGATTCTCCCCACCGAGGCGATCACCGCCCTGCTCGACCGCCTGCCCGCGATGGCCTCGCTTGGCGAAGTGACGGCGGTGTTGGATAAACAGGCAACCGACTATGAGGCAATGAGTTGGAACTACGCCGCCGGGCTGTTGAGCGACATCCACGGCAAGCCTTTCTCCGCCCTCACACCCGACGATTTGGCGCGAACCTTAGCGATCTATCAGGCCGCCCTCGCCGAGTACGAGAGCCTCCTGCTCCGCGATGCCGCCAAAGAGTTCGCCCCCGCCCTGCGCACCGGCTACGACCCCGACGGCGGAACAGCGGAACCGACACGCGCGAGCGACGACCCCGACGGCGAGGCTTCGGAGCGCGACCGGGCTTTCACTGCCCTGCACGGCACCCCGGCGACCCACCCGTTTGTCCAACGCCTGTGCGACGAACTCCGCTCCCAATCCGCCGAAGCCCAACGCCTTATCGAACAACTCCGGTAACCGCGAACTGAAAGAAAGAAAGAATGAATGAATGAATGAATGAAAATAGATAGATGTATAAAAATTTGATAACCTGAAAGTCTTTTATTTATTTTGTAGTAGATTTTAAGTGTAAAATTCAAAAAATACTATTCTGCCATGAAAATATCATCGTTTTTTTTATTTGCATTGCTGGCTATTTGCTCCTGCTCCACCGGAGATCCCGGAGAACTCGATGAACCACAAGAACCACAAGAGGTAATAACATCCACAGAGAGCTTACATTACTCCTATCAAATGGGCTTTTCGGACGTAGACCAAGCACAGGCCTTTGAAACAAACCATTACTTCGTTATAGCAATAGGTGCAACCTGGAAGGACAACTCGTTTTTCATTCCTGATGAGGTGGAAGAAAACATATTGCGCAGGAACTTAGTCCACTCCTATGAGGCTTATGAGTTTCTGTATAAGATTTTCACTACAAGTCACTATGATTGGGTAACCTACAATTATTATGCTTATTATTCTTGCATAGTGGAGTGGGATACTCGCAGTGAGATTTCTACTAAGGGAACCTTCGTTAAAAGCAGGGATGTCAGGGAGAATCTGAAGGTTACTACTAAATATTTGTGTTGCACCGAAGGCACTCCTGCCGCATATATTCCCACGGACACCTCACCCAAAGTGACCACCTATCCCGACTATGAGGGAGAATGGCGTGTTATTAGCAATGGTTCAGGAGGAGGGGGCGGTGGTTCCGGTGGTGATTCCGTCGGTGGTGACGACGATAATAGCAGAGAATACGTGTTTCACTGTTCAACAACAGGTTATATAGAATCCCTTAATGAATCGGAAACATTGTATATCTACAAGAGTAAACAGACAGGAGAATATCGGGTAGCTTATAGTTATTACAGTAATGGGTTAGAAGAAAGGGCCACGGAAAGAATACATTCATCAGACAAAAGCGGTTACCGATATATGATTATTCCATTCGGCATTGCCACTTACTTTAACTTCTCTAAATAGTGTATCATCCGGTTGAGAAATAATCATTTGCTTTTCGGCCGGGAGGTGGAATTGGAGACCCACCCGTTAGCGTACCGGGAAACGGCGAAAAATAAAAATGAAACGAATTGACCTGCCATGCGAAAAAAAGCGAACAGCGAGTTGGGCCGGCTGACGGCGGATGAGTACGGGCGGATGGAGAAGCTCCCGGTGGTGGTGGTGGCCGACAACATCCGAAGCCTGCACAACGTGGGGTCGCTCTTCCGCACCTGCGATGCGTTCGGGATGGAGGGCATCCGCCTGTGTGGCATCACCGCCGTGCCGCCCAACAAGGAGATTCACAAAACCGCCTTAGGGGCCGAAATGAGTGTGCCGTGGCAATTTTTCCGCCAGACCACCGAGGCACTCGACGAGCTGAAAGCGGCCGGGTACACCCTGCTGGCCGTCGAGCAGGCCGAAGAGTCGGTCGCGTTGGGTGAATTTGTTGCCCAGCGGGGGGAGAAATACGCCCTCGTCTTCGGCAACGAGGTCGACGGCGTAAGCCAGCAGGCCGCCGACCGGTGCGACGGAGCGATCGAAATCCCCCAAATCGGCACCAAACACTCGCTCAACGTCTCCGTCGCCGCCGGAGTGGTTCTATGGGAACTCTTTAGACAATTGAAATAGGTACAAAGAAAAACGAGAGGGGGAGCTTCACAGCAACCTCTCTCGCCGGGGTTTGCACCCCAAAACTACTAACCCAAACTTAAATAAATGAAGAAACCTTGTGTATGTTCCTTATCTTAACGCGAAGAAAGGATCATTTATTGTGTTTCTATCTTGTGTTTATCAAATTCCGTACCCTTTTTTACTCTTAACGAAAATCTATTACTTCTACGTCCGGATATTGCTCAGGATCAAAGGAAAACGTTTTCGCATCGAGGGTGATATTGGGGGTGATCTGCTGGATGTCGAGCACCAAATCGGCGCCGTATTCTTCGAGGCGGTAGACCATTCGGACGGGCATTCCGCTGGTGGGGTCGGTGTAGAGGGTCAGGTTGCCGAGGCCGGAGCGCGAGGCTCGGGGGGTCAGACCCACCTCGTCGACGGTTTTTTCGTTCAGCGGTGCGCGCCCGCGAAAGGTGGCCGAATAGTCCTGCTCGTAGAGCTGAAAAATGCGCGTCGGGTTGGCAAACAGGCGGTAGTCGTCCGGGTCGGGGGTCTCTAAAATCACCTCGTTGTTCGACTCGGAGTAGGTGTAACCCGTCGTTCCGTCGAAGAAAATTTCAGAATCGTACACGTCGAGGTAATAGTTTGAGCCACTGACGATTAACTCGCCCGGCAGACCGGCAAATTCGCCGCCCATCGTGGCGGTAAAATCGACCCGGTAACTCGTATAAGATTGAAAAGCCGCCGCCATCTTGCGCAAAACGGCCTCGCCCCGCTCGTCCGCGCGAAGCAACAAGGCCGGGAGAAGCAGGAGGAGGGTTAAAATGATTTTTTTCATGGCTGTTAATGATAATCGACCTGTTCCAATATTTGTTCCAAATGAATCAGGTCGGTGATCTTTACTTCGCGGGGCTTGCTCCCTTGGGCGCGACCGACAATGCCCGCCGCCTCCAATTGATCCATGATCCGCCCGGCACGGTTGTAGCCGATCGCGAACTTGCGCTGGATCAGCGAGGTAGACCCCTGCTGTTCGCCAACCACCAGACGCGCCGCCTCCTCGAAGAGGCCGTCGCGGCGGCTTAGGTCGGCATCGGCATTGCCCGCCTCGCCCTCGGGGACGTATTCGGGCAGTTCATAAGCCGAGCCGAAGCCGCGCTGGTTGCTAATAAATTCCATAACCCGCTCGATTTCAGGCGTATCCATAAACGAACACTGCACACGCACCATCTCCCCGCCGGTCGAAACTAACATATCGCCCCGACCCACCAACTGTTCGGCACCGGGGTGGTCGAGAATCGTCCGCGAGTTCATCATCGAGGTGACCCGGAAGGCAATCCGCGCCGGAATATTGGCCTTAATCAGCCCCGTGATCACGTCGACCGTCGGGCGTTGGGTGGCGATAATCAGATGGATGCCCACCGCGCGGGCCAGCTGGGCGATGCGCGCCAGCGGTGTCTCGACCTCGCGACCAGCCGTCACCAAGAGGTCGGCGTATTCGTCGATAACCACCACAATATAAGGCAGGTAGCGGTGCCCACTATTGGGATTGAGCCGCCGGGCGGAGAATTTGGCGTTGTACTCTTTGAGGTTGCGCACCCCGGCGTTTTTGAGCAGGTCGTACCGCGCATCCATCTCGATGCAGAGCGAGTTGAGCGTATAAACCACCTTTTGGGTGTCGGTAATGATCGCCTCCTCTTCGCTGGCCATCATGGCCAAAAAATGCTTTTCGAGCTGTCCGTAGAGCGTCAGTTCGACCTTTTTGGGGTCGACCATGACAAATTTCAGCTCCGAGGGGTGCTTTTTGTAGAGCAGGGAGGTAATGATCGCGTTGAGACCCACCGATTTACCTTGCCCCGTTGCCCCGGCCACCAACAGGTGGGGCATTTTGGCCAAGTCGATCACATAGCTCTCGTTCTGAATCGTGCGCCCCAAAACCACCGGCAGGTCGTAATCGGACTCCTGAAATTTCGACGATTTGACCACCGAATACATCGAGACAATCTGTTTGTCGCGGTTCGGTACTTCGATCCCGATCGTTCCCTTGCCCGGTATCGGCGCGATGATGCGGAT
>JAISHQ010000017.1 GCA_031262465.1 Rikenellaceae bacterium | reverse complement strand
ACTCCCCGGTCGTCATCCGACGGGTCAGGTAAGGGGTCAGCAGGTAGTTCAACAGGCGAACGCCTATCGTGCTCAACCCATATATGGCCGTCTGTCCGGCAAGTTTCCGCAGCATGGTTCGATTTTATCTTCCCAAAGGTAATGATTTCCTTTGATCCTTTTGACTTTGCTCGAACTGTTCTTAAAGAACCATCGCGCCTTTTTGAAAAAAGGCGCCCCAAAAACTTTTCTGCTTCTCTTTGCAGGGCGATCATTCCTTACAGGAACTTCGTCTTATTTTTCCTGTCCCCTGCCCTCCAAGCGAGCTTGGGGCGGGACATGAAAAACAAGACGCATTCGCCCGAGGGGCGAATGTGATCGCCCTGAAAACGAATCAATTATGAATTATAAATTATGAATTATGAATGGGGCTTCGCCCTGCAAAAAAGATGGCTGAGCAAAGACAAATAATTCATAATTCATAATAGGTTCATTTGGAACAACCAAAAAAGAGATTGTCTCGAATGAGACAACCTCTTTTTTGGTTGTTCCAAATGAACCTATTCGATGCCCAACTCCGCCTTGACCAGCGGCAACATATCAATCATGGTCGTGGTATCCTGATAGATCAGCGAGCCGACCGAGAGGTCGAAGACGGCGGTCATTCCGTTGTCCTGAGCCACCTTGTCGATTGTCGCTTGCATCTTTTCGACCACCGGGGTAAACAGCGAGTTTTGCATCGCGGTAAACTCCTCCTGAGCCATTTGCTGTGACTCCTGGATACGCTGGTTAATATCCTGCAACTCTTTATCTTTGAGAGCACGAGCCGAGTCGCTCAGGGTAGTCGCCACTTTCACATAATCCTGAACTTTGGTGTTGTATTCGACCTGCAACAATTCGAGCTGATCCTGCAATTCGGCACCCAGCGTGTCGAGCTTGGCCCGAGCGGCGGCCTGTTCGGGCATGATCGAAAAGAGTTCGTTCGCGTTGATATAGCCTAATTTCAACTGTTGGCCGAGGACAGCTGTACTTCCGCCGATAGCAAAGCAGGCGATCAGTACCCATTTCATGACATTCTTCATTGTATTCTGTTTTTTGTGTTTGTTTTTTATTTGAATGCAAAGATATAACTTATTGCTTAATTCCCAACGCCGCGATCACTTCGGCGGTCAGGTCGCCCGCCGCGTTGTAATAAATAATCGAAGGGTTGTTCGAGATGTCGATCACCAGATCGCACCCTTTGGCCTTGGCGATTTGATCGACCACGGCAAAGACCTTGTCCTGAATCGGTTTCAGTTTTTCGATCCGCCGTTGCATCAGCGTCCCCTCCTGCCCGAAAATGGTCGATTGTTTCTCGGTGGCCTCTTTTTCCATTTGGATGATCCGCTCTTCGACCTGTCGGCGAGAGGCCTCTGTCAGGTTCTGACGCTGTTCCTGATAGCGTTCGTAAGTTTCGGCGATCTTGACAAAATCGGCATCGACCAACGCCTGTTGCTCCTGGGCATAGGTGTCGATCTCGGCCAACGCCGCCGTGTATTCGGGGAGTGCCCGAAAGACCTGTTCGGTATTGATAAAAGCGTTTTTCTGAGCAAAAGCACTGCTGGCCAATACGGTGGCGAGCAGGCATAACATAAATTTTTTCATAACTTCTTCGTTTTAGAAATTTTGTCCAATTATAAAGTGAGTATTCCCTCCCCCCTTGTTTCCGTAAATATCGCGGTCGAAGCCATATCCATAGTCGATCCCGACCAAACCGACCATCGGCAACAGGAGCCTTACCCCGACCCCGACCGAGCGTTTGAGCAGGAACGGGTCAAATTCGCGCACCGAGGCGAAGGCATTCCCTGCCTCGGCAAAAGCCAAACCATAGATCATGGTCGACCCCTGCTGGAAAGCTAAATAACGTAATTCGGCTATATATTTATTGTATGCCCGCGACTGACCGACATCGGAATTGGTCAACGAGCCGTTTTCGTACCCTCGCAGGCCGACCACGTCGACCCCATAGAGGTTGTAGCCCGCCATCCCGTCGCCACCGACCTGATAGCCCTCGAAGGGAGAAATTTTGTCTTTGTTGTAACTGCCGACCAGCCCCATTTCGGTGTGTGCCCGCAACACCAATTTTCTGTTGTTTGTTAGCGGGAAATACCAGTCGCCGCTCAGAGTCCATTTGTGGTATTCAATCCACCGGTTGCGCTCTTGAGAGGTCAACGAAGAGGTGGGGCTGTAATCTTTGCCGTCGAAGAGCGAATAGGGAGGCGTTAGCGAAACGCCGAGCGACAGAGTCGACCCGCCGTCGGGGAAGTAAACGTTGGAGACCGTGTTGCGGCTCAGTTGGGTGGTCAGGGCGACGATATTGGCCGTCCCGTTCGAGAACCCGAGGAATCCGCTCCAATCCTGCAAATTGTAGGATTGATACATCAACTCGTTGTAAATTTGAAACATACGGTCAGGCCATTGCAACCGTTGACCCAGCCCGACCGAAGCCCCCATGGTGCGGAAATGGCGGTTGCTGGTCTGCCAAATATAATAAGCGTCGGTTTGGTCGGAATAATAGAGACCTATCGAGAACGAGTTGGGCTTTTTGCCGCCAAACCAAGGGTCGGTGAAACTCATCGAGAGCGCCTTATAATATTGTCCGTTGGATTGTCCGCTGATCGAGAGTTGTTGGTTTTCCCCGTGCGGATAGGGCCGCCAAGCCTTCAGTTTCAGGGCATCGGCCAAATTAAAATTGGTAAACGTAACCCGAACCGAGCCGACAAACATCCCGGAACCCCAGCCTCCGGATACTTCGACCTGGTCGCTGGGTTGCTCTTCGAGTTGATAGGAGAGGTCGACCAAGTCGTTCGATCCCATAGCCGGAATGACCCGGGGAGTGGTCGACTCCTGGGTAAAATGGTTCATCTGCCCCAAGCGTTGCATGGTGCTGATGAGCAGTTGCTGGTTGTACAATTCACCGGGAACGGCGTCGATTTCGCGCCGGATCGCGCGGTCGAAGACCCGGTTGTTGCCCGAAATATATACCTGATTGATCGAGAAGGGTTTTCCCTCCTGAATTTTGATCTGAAGGTCGATCGAGTCGCGCCCGACGACGATCTCCTGCGGCTCGATGCTCGACATCAGGTAACCGTTGTCCTGATAGAGCGTGTTGACGGAGGTGGCAAAGGGGTCTAATCCTGTTCGGATCCCCAATTGTTTGTCCAGCGTTTTGCGGTCGTAAGTCTGACCCTTCTCGATCCCCAACAAACTGTTCAATTGCTCGGTGGAATAGACGCTGTTGCCCATCCAATCGACGTTGCGGTAATAGAACACATCGCCCTCTTCGACATTCATCTTGATCCCGATCCGCCTGTCGTTGATCGGATAGATCGAATCGGAGACGATCATCGCGTTGCGATACCCCTTGGAGTTATAGAAGTCGATCACATTGGCCTGATCGGTTTCGTACTCTTTTTCGTTGAATTTCGAGCTTTTGAAGATGTTGATGCTCTTTTGGTTGGTCTTTTTCAGCGTGCGCCGCAGGCGGCGAGCCTTAAAATGATCGTTGCCGGCAAAGTCGACCTTGCCGATCTTGACCTTCTCTTTTTTGTCGATCACAAAAGTGGCGATGATGGAGTTGCGCATAGTGGTATCGGTGCGCGTCTGGAGCTTCACATCGACATTCAGGAAACTCTTTCCGTAAAAATACTCCTTGATGAGGTTGGTGAAAGTCTTGACCCGGAAATCGGTCAGCGGCAACCCCCGTTTGATGTCCAACTTTTCTAACAGAGCCGACGACTCCCCCTTGCGGACACCGTCGAACTCCCAGCGCGAGACGAGCGGCTGTTGGGTCAGGTAAACATGGATATAGGCCGAATCGGCATCGGTCTGCACGAGGGTTTTTACGTCCGAATATTGTTGGAGGCTCCACAACCGGCGGGTCGCGTCGATCAGGTATTCGCCCGGCAGGGTAACCGTGTCGCCCCGGTGCATCTGACTCAAAGAGACAATCAGCTCCGGATCGACGTTTTGCGTGCCGTGAACCACAATGTCTTTGATGATGTACGGGCGGGGGTTATCGGGGTCCATGTACGGGTAGGAATCCAAGCGGATCGAGTCCGGCGGAGCCGGAGACTGCGCGGCGGCGGCAACCGTTCCGGCCAGCCAGCACACCGCGACCCATAACAGGGTGGTAAGGTTTAACTTCATTCGATCTATTTTTCTTGTGGGAATTGCTACAAATTCCCTTTATTTTATGCTTGCTCTTCTTCTTTCGTCACCCCGCCGTAACGCCGGTCGCGCGCCGCGAAGGCTTCCAACGCCCGGGCAAATTGGGCTTCGTCGAAATCGGGCCACAGCACCGGGGTGAAGTAAAATTCGCTGTAAGCGGCCTGCCAGAGCAGGAAATTGCTGAGCCGATACTCCCCGCTGGTGCGGATAATCAGGTCGGGATCGGGAAAGTCGGCCGTGGTCAGGTGAGCGCTCACCGTCTCGGCCGTGATCTGCCCGGGGTCAATCTCGCTCTGCACCGCCTCGCTGGCTATCCGGCGCGCCGCCCGGGTGATCTCCCACCGCGAGCTGTAATTGATCGCAATAATCAGCGTCAGCGTCCGGTTCTCGCCCGTCTCCCGCTCGGCGTAATCGACCGAGCGGCGAATCTCCTCGGACATCGCCTCCAGATCGCCGATGAAGCGCATCCGTACCCCCTGCCGGCTCAGCTCCGGGGTTTCGCGGACGGTGTGATGGACAAAAAGTTCCATCAACCCGTCGATCTCCTCCTGAGGACGACCCCAATTTTCGGTCGAAAAAGTATAGAGCGTCAGGTAACGCACCCCGTGCTTAATAGCCGCCTTGATGACCTTGCGGACGCTCTCGACCCCCTGCACATGACCCATCAAACGCTCCTGACCCTGCGCTTTCGCCCAGCGGCCATTGCCGTCCATGATAATCGCCACGTGATTCGGGGTCTTCTTCTCTGCGTCCATCATTCGGTTTTCGTTACTTCATTCCCTGCAAATATAGGAATAATTTTTATGGAACGTCTATTTTAAGGAACTTCTACAAGTTCAAAAGACAAGGCTTGCGACCGAAGCAAAAGCGCAGTGTACTAAAGGTACTCGAGCATTTTGCAGAGGGAGCGTAACGCAGTATTTTGGGCTTGTAGGAGTTCCTTACACACGTTCTCTTAATGCGCGGCTATCCAACCCCCACATCATTTTATCTCTCAACGTGCGGTAGAACGAAATATTTTGGAGTTTGACCAAAAAAGCCGATTTTTTTGATTTTCGGAGCGTAAAAGTGCTCCCGGAGGGGACAATGTACTCCCGGCTATCGAGCGTGACGATGGCATCGCCCGTGCGCGAGGCGACCCGGAAGCGAATCTCACTGCCGTCGGTGACCACCAACGGGCGCATGGTCAGGTTGTGCGAGGCGATAGGCACCAAAATAAAGCCCCGGCAATCGGGTGCCAGGATCGGCCCGCCGACGCTCAGCGAATAGGCCGTGGAACCCGTCGGGGTCGACAGGATCAGCCCGTCGCCCAAGAAGGTCGTCACCGGCTCGCCGTCGATAAAAACCTCGACCGAGACCATCGAGACCCCCCTCTTTTGGAGGCTGAACTCGTTGAACGCATAAGGATATTCGACCGGCTCGCCGAAATCGCCCTCGGCGTGGAGCAACAAACACTCCTCGACTCGGTACTGCCCGGCGGCGATGGCGGCGATGGCCTCCGAAACGTTTTCCCGCGAGACATTCGCCAAAAAGCCCAAGTGGCCGTAATTGATCCCCAACACCGGCACCGGACGGGTGTCCAACAGGCGAACGGTGTCCAAAAAGGTGCCGTCACCCCCGTAACTGACGATCATTTCGATCCCCTCGGGCGGTGCACCGGCATAACACTGCTCGGGCGCGAACACCCGCCCCGTCTGCGCGGCAATATCGCGGGCAAAGGAGGCGTTGACGCTGTACTGCATCCCGTGGCGATCCAACACGGCGAAAAATTCCAGCAACTCCTCCCGCTGGAAGACAATCTCCGGACGACTGTATAAAGCAATCTTCATTCTTGTTCCTTTTTTAGGGAACTCCTAAAAATCCAAAATACTGCGTTACGCTCCCTCGCCAAAATGCTCGAGTACCTTTAGTACACTGCGCTTTTGCCTCGGTCGCAAGCCTTGTCTTTTGAATTTTTAGAAGTTCCCTTCACAAAGATAAGGTTTTAAGTGACACTTTTCCAAAAGTGCATAAAATCACTGCTTTTAGGGAGAATAAATGGGAACCGAAGTGAATTGTATTTTCAGGGCGAAAACATTCACTCCGCAGGAGGTGAATGCCTCTTGTTTTGGATGCACCCGCCCAAGCTCGCTTGGAGGCAAGGGGGCATCCGGAACAAGAGGGTTGTTCCCGCAGGGAATTTTCGCCCTGCCAGCCCAAGCACAAAAGTTTTTGGGGCGCCTTTTTGCAAAAAGGCGCGATGGTTCTTTAAGAACAGTCAAAGGCTGAAAAGAACAGTCCGTTAATAGGCGCGGAGGTTGTTTTTTTCGTAGAAGTTGACGAAGGCGCGGTTGGCCACCACGTTGCCGCCGGGGGTCGGGTAATTGCCGGTGAAATACCAATCGCCGTGGTGGACGGGGATTGCCTCGTGTAACCCTTCGATGGTTTGATAGACCACTTCGACCTCCGATTCGATGTCCTGCGCGGTGACGATTTCGGCGATTTGGCGGGAAATCTGCTCAGCGGTAAAGGGGGCGTAAATGGCACGGACGCTGTTGATGGCCTCCTCTTTGGGCAGGGTCAGCTGCAGTTTCGCCTGCTGGTAGACCTCCTCGATGATGTGCGCCTGCCCGGTTTTGTGTAACAGCTCGATGGCCGCCCGAAAGGCGACGAACTCGCCCAAGCGCGACATATCAATCCCGTAACAATCCGGATAACGGATCTGCGGCGCGGAGGAGCAGATGATGATCTTCTTGGGTTTCAGCCGGTCGAGGATGCGGATGATGCTCTGTTGCAGGGTGGTACCCCGCACGATCGAATCGTCGACGATGACCAAGTTATCAACTCCTTGATTCACCGACCCATAAGTAATATCGTAGACGTGTGAGACCATGTCGTCGCGCGCGTTGTCCTCGGTGATGAAGGTGCGCATCTTTACGTCTTTGATCGCCACCTTTTCGGCGCGCACCTTGATGCGCTGAATTTCGGCCAGCCGCTCGGGGGTGAGGTTTTCCTTTTCGGCGAGAATCATCGCCGCCTTTCGTTCGTTACAAACGTCTTCCATCGCCTCCAAGATGCCGAAAAAGGCACTTTCGGCCGTGTTGGGGATGTAGGAGAAGACGGTATGTTCAATGTCGTTGTCGATCGACTGCATGATCTGCGGAATCAGGTTGCGCCCCAGGCGTTTGCGCTCGCGGTAGATGTCGCGGTCGCTCCCGCGCGAAAAGTAGATGCGCTCGAACGAACAGGGGGTCAGGGCGCGAGGCTCCATTACGGGTACTTCGCCCCACTCTCCGTTTCGTTTAACAATCAGAGCGTGAGCCGGTTTAATCTCCTGCACACTTTCATAAGGCACGTTCAATGTGGTCTGAATCACCGCCCGCTCGGAGGCGGCGACCACCAGCTCCTCGTCGGCATAGTAGAACGCCGGGCGAATTCCGTTGGGGTCGCGCAAGACAAAAGCGTCGCCCGAGCCGATGATCCCGGCCATCACATAGCCTCCGTCCCAACGACGGGCGGCCTGCGAGAGCACCTTTTCCAAATTGAGGTTTTCGGCGATCAGCGGAGAGGCCCCCTGCTTGCCATAACCCTGCTCCTTGTACCGGGCGTATTGTTCTTCGTTTTCGCGGTCGAGAAAATGGCCGATCCGTTCGAGGATGGTCACCGTATCGGTCACTGCCTGAGGATATTGCCCCAACGAGATCAGCTTGCCGAACAGCTCGTCGATGTTGGTTAGGTTGAAATTGCCGGCCAGCACCAAGTTGCGGGTCATCCAATTGTTGGAGCGCATGACCGGGTGGACGTTTTCAATGTCGTTTTTCCCGTATGTGCCATAGCGCAAGTGCCCGAGGTAGACCTCACCGCAATATTCGACGTTGCGTTTCATCCACAGCGGATCGTCCCGGTGATCGGAATCGGTCTGTCGAAGAATCGTCTGATGAATCTGCCCGAAAATATCTTTGATCGGAGTGGAATGCGTCGAGCGCATCCGGTTGATGTAGACCGACCCCGGTTCCGGATCGAGTTTCACACAAGCCAGCCCGGCACCGTCCTGCCCCCGGTTGTGCTGTTTTTCCATCAAGATGTGCATCTTGTTCAGGGCATGGAACGGCGTCCCGTATTTTTCCTGATAAAAAGAGAGAGGCTTCAGCAGCCGCACCACCGCAATCCCACATTCGTGCTTAATCCGTTCGCTCATAGTCAGTACGTATCGAAAAGTGTCTGTTTCGTCGTATTATCAACGTACAAATATACGGGTTTAGTCTGACAAAGAAAAGGGGGATGAAATTTCATCCCCCTTTTTCTCTGGTTTAAAACAATTTAGCGAATGAATAACAATTCGCGGTATTTGGGCAGTACCCACATTTCGTCGTCGACGATCAACTCCAGCTTGTCGATGTGGTAGCGGATCTCGTCGAAGTAGATTTCGACCGTATCGTGGTAAGCAATAGCCTTTTCGCGTTCGTGTTCGATTTGGTTGGCCACTTTGCGGGCGGCGATCATTTTGACCACGTTGTCCTGAATGGCGGTGAGGTGTCCCGACATCTTTTCGATGACGGTCATGTCGTTTTCGGCCAGCTTCATCGAGGCTTCGGAGGTCAACAGCGACTTGATTTTGGTCACCTTATCGAGCAACATATCCTGATAGCGCGACGAAACGGGGATGATGTGGTTCATGGCCAGATCGCCCAAGACACGCGCCTCGATCTGAATCTTCTTGGTGTAGGTTTCCCAGCTCACCTCGGTGCGGGCGTGAAGCTCGACGGGGCTAAGCACACCGGTTTTGGAGAAGATATCTTCGCTTGTCTGCGACAGGAAACGGTCGAAGATCAACGGCACGGAGGTTTCGCAATCCAGCCCGCGTTTGAGGGCTTCGGCTTTCCATTCGTCGCTGTATCCGTTGCCGTCGAAGTGGATCGGCTTGCTCTCTTTGATGTATTCTTTGACGATGGCGTAGATTGCCTGTTCTTTCGATTCGCCACCCAAGATGCGTTTTTCAACGGCTTCGCGGAACTCGATCAGCTGAGCGGCCACAGCGGTCTGGAGGGCGAGCATCGGGCCGGCGCAGTTGGCACTCGAACCCACGGCGCGGAACTCAAAGCGGTTGCCGGTAAAGGCGAAGGGCGATGTCCGGTTGCGGTCGGTGTTGTCTAACAGCAGTTCGGGGATGTGCGGAATGCCGTCCATCTTGAAGCCCGATTTGCCGTCGACCTGAATCGGGTCGGCCGATTTGCTCTTTTCGATCTTGTTCAGAATCTCGGACAATTGGCGACCGAGGAAGATCGAGATGATCGCGGGCGGCGCTTCGTTGGCTCCCAGACGGTGGGAGTTGGTTGCGCTCGAAATGCTCGCTTTCAACAGGCCGTTGTGTTTGTAAACGGCCATCAGGATGTTAGCCAAGAAGGTGGCGAACTGCATATTTTCCAGCGGAGTTTTCCCCGGAGAGAGCAGATTGACACCGGTGTCGGTACCCATCGACCAGTTGTTGTGCTTGCCCGAGCCGTTGATCCCTTTGAAGGGTTTTTCGTGCAACAGCACCCGGAAGCTGTGTTTGTGGGCAATTTTACGGATGATGGTCATCAACAACACGTTGTGGTCGTTGGCCAAGTTGACCTCTTCGAAGATCGGAGCTAACTCGAACTGATTGGGAGCCACCTCGTTGTGACGGGTTTTAACCGGGATGCCCAATTTGTAGCACTCGGTGTCTAATTCTTCCATGAAAGAGAGCACGCGCGAGGGAATAGCCCCGAAATAGTGGTCTTCCAACTGTTGGTTTTTGGCACTCTCATGACCCATGAGCGTGCGACCGGTCAGCATCAGGTCGGGACGAGCCGCCCACAACCCTTCGTCGACCAAGAAATATTCCTGTTCCCATCCCAGGTTTGAATGTACTTTATTGACATTCGGGTCGAAATAACGGCAAACGTGCGTTGCCGCCCGGTCCAAGGCTTCAATAGAGCGCAGGAGCGGAGTTTTGTAGTCGAGCGCTTCGCCGGTATAGGAGATAAACACCGTCGGGATGCAGAGGGTGTCGCCCAAAACAAAGGCCGGCGAGGTGGGATCCCATGCACTGTACCCACGCGCCTCGAACGTATTGCGAATACCGCCGTTCGGGAAAGAAGAAGCGTCCGGTTCCTGTTGAATCAGGAGTTTGCCTGAAAATTCCTCGATCATGCCGCCGTGACCATCGTGCTCGACAAAAGCATCGTGTTTTTCGGCTGTTCCGCCTGTCAGCGGCTGGAACCAGTGGGTGTAGTGTGTGGCTCCCAAATCGGAGGCCCATTGTTTCATCCCGGCAGATACACTGTCGGCCAACTCACGCGCCAGCGGTTTCCTTTCGTACATGGTCTCCTTGAGTGCGGAGAACACCTTCGATGAAAGGTACTTGTGCATCGTGGTTTCGTTGAACACATACTTCCCATAATACTCGGAGGGACGTTCAGCCGGTTTTTCCGGTTTCATCGCCTTGCGGCGGATCGCTTCGTCTACGACTTTAAAACGCAATGTTGACATGGTAAAAAAGCTTTAATTGACCTGGTTATTATTTTTGGTATTCATGTAATTGCCGTGTTTTTGTGTCTCTGTTGATAAAAGAGAGCGGGGCTGGATCGTAACCCCGCGCCTCTCGGTAAACCGTATGCACCCCAAAATTATCCTAAAAACTTGTATATACGGTTATTTTTTTGCTTTTTAAAAGAACTTTTTTTGAAGCATAAGTCTAAGAGCCATTCAGGACGACCCTTAGACTTATGTCAATCCTTTTGTTAGGAGTTGTACGACGCTTCGCCGTGTTCGTAGATATCCAACCCTTCTTCTTCGACCCGTTTGTCGACGCGCAGGCCGATGACGATGTCGATGAGTTTGAAGGCAAGGAAACCAGCACCCAATGCCCAAGCCATTGTGGTGAAAGCACCGATGGCTTGTATGCCCAACATCGCAGCACCACCGCCGTAGAACAGACCGCCTTCCAAAGCGAAGAGACCGGTCAACAGCGTACCCAGCGTACCGCAGACCCCGTGAACGGTGATTGCACCAACCGGGTCGTCAACTCTGAGTTTCGAGTCAATGAACGATACTGCGAAGACCATAACCACACCACTGATGACACCGATCAAAGCGGCTCCGACGGGAGATACCAAGTCGCATCCTGCGGTGATACCAACCAGACCGGCCAGCAAACCATTGAGCATCAAACTCAACGAAGGTTTTCCGTAGCGAATCCAAGCGGTGATAAGAGCAGTGACCCCACCGGCTGCAGCGGCGATGTTGGTGGTCATAAAGACGTTGGAGATCGCAAGGGCGTTGGCCGCTCCGGCCGCACCCAACTGACTCCCCGGGTTGAACCCGAACCAGCCGAACCACAGGGCGAATACCCCGATCGTGGCGAAGGTAAGGTTATGTCCCGGAATGGCGTGTACTTTACCGTTGCGGTATTTGCCCAAACGGGGGCCAACCATGGCGGCGCCGACCAGTGCAATCCATCCCCCCACGCTATGTACAACGGTGCTACCGGCGAAATCGTGGAATCCAAGCTCAGCTAACCAACCTCCGCCCCAGGTCCAATGGCCGGAGATCGGATAGATGATAGCGCTCACGAGAACCGCATAGCCCAAGTAGGCATGGAACTTGGTCCGTTCGGCCACCGCTCCCGACACGATGGTAGACGCCGTTGCACAAAACATGGTTTGGAAGACAAGGAATGCCACGGGGGGAATCGGGCCTTCCCAGCCAGCTGTTCCGAAAAGATCGGGTTTACCGATCAGCCCGCCCAACAACGAGGGGCCGAACATGATCCCGAAGCCGATGAACCAGAAGAGGATTGACCCCATCGAGAAATCGACTAAGTTTTTCATCAGGATGTTGGCCGTGTTTTTCGTCCGTGCAAACCCGGCTTCAACGAGCGAGAAGCCCATCTGCATGAAGAAAACCAACATGGAGGCCAAAAGTACCCAAACGGTATCAATGGAGTAAGCCATTTCGCTTACCATCTCAAGGATGTTGGCCGGTGCCGCCGCTGCCACCACCTCAATCTCTTCTGCGACGGCCGGTACCAACCCTGTTGTCATTGCTATCAATGTGTTCATTGCTGAAATTTTTTCGTTAAATGATTACTGGTTTACTTGCCGGCCTTTTCCGGTTTGGCCACGAACAGAGTGCTATCGCCGTGTTCGCCGGTGCGGATGCTGTATGTGTCGATCACGTCGATCACGAAGATCCGGCCGTCGCCGACCTCTCCCGTGCGAGCCGAGGCGATGATCGCCGCCACGGTCTTGTCGACATTCTGGTCGCGAACGATAATCGTCAGCCGCAGGCGTTCGATCACATCGGTTCCGTACATCACACCGCGATACATCCGCGACTGGCGAGCCTTGCCGACCCCACGTACTTCCATGTAGGTAAACCATTCGATGTCGGCGGCCAAAAGAGCCTCTTTTACCTCTTCAAACTTGGTTTTGCGTATAATCGCTTCAATCTTTTTCATTTTTTTATCACTTTAACGTTCTGTCATTAGAATGAAATTCCGACAACGAGGTGAACATCGTCCGTGGCCGGGTTAGCCGCCACCTGTACAAACATCGGGAGCGAATAGAGCTCTTTTGCCGCTGTCAGCGAAATGTTTGCCACTTGGAAGCCCTCTTTGTCGACCGGCAACCAAGCCGGTGATAACCACGGTGCCGCACCGACTGCCATTGACATATCTACACCACCCAGCGTAAAGGGATAGGACAATTCGATATAGGTCGAATATTGTTGTTTCCCGTCGGCTTTCTTGTCCGCTCCGGCGAAGAAGGTACTCCACGAGGCGGTCAGCGGGAAGCTTTCGCCAAAGGTGTAAGCCACAGTTCCTTCGATCAGGTGAGAACTGCCCGGATGAGCGAAGTAAGGCGCGCCCTGTCCGCTCCACCAATAGTCTGTCACACCTAAGGACAATCCGCCGATCGAGTAACCCAGCGACAGGTCGAATTCTTTGAAACTATCGAAATCGGTCGATCCCCAAGCTCCGACCGAAAAGCCTTTCCAGTCGAGACTCATACCCGGTTGGAAACTAACCCCGGTCTGATAAACACCTCTCCATACATAAGAACTAACCAGGTCTGCTCCAACGGAAACTTCCGCTTTATCCTGAGCCTGAACCCCGACGGTTGCCGCCATCAACATCATCGTTGCCGCTACAATCCCTCTCTTCCATCCGGCGCACACATCTCTCTTCACCGTCTCTCTCACAATTCTCTTCACGTTTTTCATCTCTCTCACTTTTTTGAACTCACATTAAACTTTCCTATGAACTTGCTGTTGATTTCACTTGCGACCCGGTTGGTTGTCGGGCCGCCGGCTTTCGTTGTTTTTTCATCTCCCCCGCCGGGGATTCTGGCTCATGGAAAAATAGCTCTTGATTCGGGTCGGTTTCATGTTTTTGTTTTTTTGGGCCGAATGGTTTCGGCGCTATTTCATCTCTTCAAATTAGGTGCTCTTTGAAAAAACAGGGGGATTCTTTTAAAAAGGATTTTTTCAACCTCCACCAATCCCTTCGAAAATCACTTTTTCTGGAATCGTTTCCCTGTTTGATGTCTCTTGACACTGCAAATGTATGCACTTTTTATTCCAATCCAAATTTTTTCGGGGTATTTTTTCATTTTTTACTCATTTTTTTCGCAATACCCCCTAAAAACAGGAGGGTATCCAAAAAATTTTCGAGTTTTCGAACGTTTTGCACTAAATTCGGGCTAAAATGACTAAGGATTCAAAAAAGGAGCAAGAAACAGGATTTTTTTGCATAGAAAAGAAAATTGACTACATTTGCAGACCCGTTCGGCCACGGTCGAACAAAAGGATGGACTCTTAGCTCAGCTGGTAGAGCACGACACTCTTAATGTTGGGGTCCAGGGTTCGAGCCCCTGAGGGTCCACGGAAAGGACGGCACGTTGTGTCGTCCTTTTTTTATTTGGACAAATGTCGGCTCAGTGTAAAAAGCTGGTGGGGACACTAAGTCAAACAAATTCTTAGTTGCGCCAAAAACCTACCACCCCGCCCGTTGGGCACCCCTCGTTACCTCCCTTCGCTTTTCGGCACCGCCCTGCGGGCGACTTGCCTGCTTCGGTCGGTGAGATAGTTCCTCGAAGGAGGGGACTTTATTAGATGTGAAAGGCTGGAAATCAAACAAAAAGTCTCCTCCTTCGGGGAAGGAGGAGTACCCGAGCCGACAGGCGAGGGGGAGGTGGTAGGTATTTTCTGCTTTTTCTCTCGTCTCTCAACATCCCCCCACCTACTTTTTACACCTACCCAAACATTCTATCGTCACTTTAAAATATTCTACTATTTTACTTTTATTGTTGTATGTTTTTGCCTAATTTTACAACCCGAAAAAAGTAACTTATTGCCTGATAATCTGTTTATGAATATTCCCTATTTCTCCTTTCTTCGTCTCTTTGCGATAGGGGTCGTTTGCTGGACGACTGTTTTTGCCGCCTCGGGGCAGGTCGACCCGGAACTGTTGCGCAAGGCGCGAGCCGCCGGGGTCACCGAGGAGCAGATCGAAGCCATTTTCTCTCCGGCGGATCGTCCCGCCGCGTCTGAAACCCCATTGAAAAGTACATCAGAGACCGCATTGGAAGCATCCGAACCTGCCGACCGGGTGCCGCGCGAGGGTGAACAACAAGCCTCTGAGCGCGTATTGCCGACCGATTTATCCGGGCAAAGAGAGACTATTTTCGGGCAGAGCCTCTTTCGGAATACCAACCTGACCTTTACCCCCGATTTTCGCGTGGCCACCCCGAAGGATTACACCTTAGGCCCCGGCGACGAGGTGATTGTCGAGGTGTGGGGCGCGGCGGAGGCTAACTTTCGGGGGAAGATTTCAGCCGAGGGAACGCTATCGCTCTCCGGCATCGGGCCTATTCCGCTCGCCGGATACACCATCGACGAGGCCACCCAAAGCCTGCGAAGCCGCCTGCGGCGGGTCATCGCGGGGATCGGCTCCGACAGCCAAATCAAAGTCTCGCTGGGCGAAATTCGTTCGATCCACGTCCATATCCTCGGCGAGGCCGCTGCTCCGGGCACTTACACCCTGCCTGCGCTGGCCACGGTACTCAATGCCCTCTACCTGTCGGGAGGCTCCAGCGACATCGGCTCCCTGCGCGACATCCGGGTGATGCGCCGAAACCAAGAGGCGGCGTGTGTGGACATTTATCAGACGCTGATCGACGGCCAAACTGCCGACAACATCCGCCTGGAGGAGGGCGATGTGATCCTCATCCCGCCCTACCACGCCCGTGTGCAGGTCGCCGGAGAGGTCAAACGTGCCTTGGGCTATGAACTTCGCGAGGGAGAGACACTCGCCGACCTGCTTCGGTTTGCGGGCGGTTTCAGCGGCGAGGCCTACCGCGACAACCTGACCGTTCGGCGCAAAGACCAACGACAGTATCGCCTCCACAGCGTGGGGAGCGACCAATTCGATACCTTTCTTTTACAAGACGGCGACAGCGTGGCGGTCGACCGGATCATCAGTCGCTATGCCAACCGGGTCTCCATCCGAGGGGCTGTGTGGCGGCCGGGAGAGTATGAACTTGGCGAAGAGATGAACCGGCTCTCCCAGCTGATCGCCCGGGCGGAGAACCTGAAAGGCGACGAATTTGGCGACCGGGGGCAGATCACCCGCCTGAGGCCCGATTTTACGGAGGAGATCATTCCGTTTAGCGTACAGGCCGTCGCACGGGGCGAGGCCGATGTGGAACTGCGTCCCGAGGACGAGGTTTATATCCCCTCGATCGACGAGATGACCGAGACCTATTATATAATAGTGCGCGGCGAGGTCAATCGCCCGGACACCCTCGCGTTTCGGTACAACATGACGGTCGAAGATGTGATTATCGGTTCCGGCGGGCTGAAGGAGTCGGCCTCCATGGCGCAGGTCGAAGTGGCGCGCCGCATCAAAAGACCCGAAGCGAGCGGGAACAGTCAGGCCATCGCCGAGGTATTTACCTTCCCCATCTCCGAGAAGCTGACCGTCTCGCCCGACGGCGGGCGATTTACCCTGCAACCCTTCGACGAGGTCTACATCCGCCGGTCGCCCACCTATTTTGTCCAGCAGGGGGCGGTTGTTTCCGGAGAGATTCTGATGGAGGGCAATTACACCTTTTCGCGGGTCGGCGAGCGGCTCTCGGAGCTGATAGCCAAAGCGGGCGGGGTAACCCCGGAGGCTTATATCAAAGGCGCGAGCCTGACCCGCACCCTGACCCGCGACGAACGGGCTAAGGTCGAAGCCAAACTCGCTATGGCCAAGAACGACCTGCGGCGAGACTCGTTGAGCCTCAATACCCTGAACATCGCCAGCACCTATTCGGTCGGCATCGACCTCGAAAAAGCCCTGCAAAATCCGGGCGGAAGCGACGACATCGTTCTGCGCGACGGCGACGCGATCTACATCCCCCGGCACGACAACACGGTCAAAATCTCGGGCGCGGTGTTGCAGGCCAACGCTGTCACCTTTGAGGGCGGGCGGCTAAAGGATTACATCTCACAGGCCGGAGGCTACACCGACAGCGCGCGGCGGCGACCCTACATTGTTTATATGAATGGGAAAATCGCCTCGACCCGCCGGGGATTTCTCCACAAACGCTATCCACGTGTCGAAGCCGGGTGCGAAATCATCGTGCCCGAACGCGCCCAGCGCGATAACCGCCTCGGATTGAACGAAGTGCTGAGCGTCGCCTCCTCCTCGACCGCCATCGCCGCCCTAATCGCCACCCTGCTCCGATAGAACTGCCGCTTTTAGAAAGCGGCGCAAATCGCAACTTTTTGTAAAAAGTTGCATCAAAAACTTTTGTGCTTGGGCTTGCAGGTCGATCATTCCTTTCGGAACTTCGTTTTATACTGTACTCCCCGGCCCCTCAAGCGAGCTTGAGCCGGGGAATACAGCACAAAACGCATTCGCCCATAGGCGAATGTGGTCGCCCTGAAAAAACATTCTACAACAACATATTATGACTAATTTTATGCAGAAAAGACCTACCACCTCCCCCTCGCCCAAAGGCTCGGGTACTCCTCCTTCGGAGAAGGAGGAGACTTTCCTGCACACTATTTCACTCAAAATGTCCCCTCCTTCCCCGAAGGAGGGGTGCCCGTAAGGGCGGGGTGGTAGGTATGCGCAACTAAAACATATTTCGTTCCCCTATTTGTCCGAAGACTCTGACAAAACGGAATGGCCGTTGGATTTTCAGGGCGAAAACATTCACTCCGCAGGAGGTGAATGCCTCTTGTTTTGGATGCACCTGCCCAAGCTCGCTTGAAGGCAGAGGGGCATCCGGAACAAGAGGGTTATTCCCGTAAGGGAATTTTCGACCTGCCAACCCAAGCACAAAAGTTTTTGATGCAACTTTTTACAAAAAGTTGCGATTTGGGCGACTTTCTAAAAGTCGCAGTTGAAGGCGAAAAAATTATTACCTTTGTTTATATCATTTTGTAATATGATTGCTATGGAAGATAAATACGTTATCACGGTGGGTCGGCAGTTTGGCAGTGGGGGCCGGGAGATTGGCCGGAAGTTGGCCACCCGGTTGGGCATCGGCTATTACGACAAGGAGCTGCTGTCGGAGATTCAGAAAGAGACGGGGCTAAGTCCTTCGTTTATAGCCAAAAGCGACGAGCAACCCCTCACGGCTTGGAGCCACGCGCTGGCCGGTTTGTTCTACGATGGGATTCCTGCTCAGGAGCAGATTTTCCGTTACCAGTCCGACATCGTCCGTAAAATCGCAGAAAAGGAGTCGTGTGTAATTGTCGGTCGCTGTGCCGATTACATCCTGCGGGATTATCCGCATTGTGTCAATGTCTTTATCCACGCGCCATTGGCCTTTTGTGTGGAGCGACTTTTTCTGAACGACGGGATTCCGTGGAAAGAGGGGGCCGAATTGGCGGTGAAGATGAACAAAAAACGGTCGACCTATTACAATTTTTATACGGACAAAAAGTGGGGCAGTATCAACTCCTATCACCTGTCGATCGACTCGTCGCTGTTGGGCATCGACCCGACGGTCGAGCTGATCGCCACGCTGGTCGAACAAAAAATGGGGTTGAAATAGTGAACGGATTGCGCAAACGCTTGGTCATTTTCGACTTGGACGGCACGCTGTTGGACACCCTCGGCGATTTGGCCACGAGCGTCAATTACGCCCTGCGGGTACACGGCTATCCGGAACATCCGCTGGATGCCTATCGCTTTTTTGTGGGAAACGGGGCGCGGGAGCTGATTGCCAGGGCTTTGCCGCCCGAGCATCGGGACGATGCGACGATTGACCGCCTGCGGGAAGATTTCCGAGCCTATTACGCCGATGGTCACGACACGATTTTGACCCGCCCCTATCCCGGCATCGCGGAACTGGTCGAGCGGTGTCGCCGGGCAGGGGTAGAAATGGCCGTTGCCTCGAACAAATTTCAATCGGCCACCGACAAGCTGTCGCGCTATTATTTTGGCAGTGAGACCTTTCGGATCATCCTCGGCCAAAGGGAAGGCGTTCCGGTGAAGCCCGATCCGGCCATTGTCCGGCAGATTCTCTCGGAGACGGGCATTTTACCCGAAGATACTCTGTATGTGGGCGATTCGGGGGTGGACATGGAGACAGCCCGGCGCGCCGGGGTCGAATCGGTCGGGGTCACGTGGGGCTTTCGCCCTCGCGAAGAGCTTCAGGCGTGTGGTGCACAGCACCTTGTCGATCACGCCGAGCAGATTTGGGCAATTATCGCCGGATAGGAGGATGCCATGCAGGAAGTCAAGCACTTATCCCTCTCCCAACTTCAATCCCTTGTCAAAAAAGGGGTGGCCGAGGCTCATCCCCTACCCTATTGGGTGGCGGCGGAGATCAGCGAGCTGAAGGTCAATTACTCCGGCCACTGTTACCTCGAATTGGTCGAAAAAGGGGGCGACAACGCCGTCCCCAAGGCCAAAGCCAACGCCGTCATCTGGCGCAACCACCACACGATGATCGCCTCGTACTTCCGGAGCGCGACGGGCGGAGAGTTTCGCGCGGGGATCAAAGTGTTGGTCAAGGTGACGGTCAATTACCACGAATTGTACGGGCTGAGCTTCCAAATTACGGACATCGAGCCGGCCTATACCCTCGGCGACATCGAGGCGCAACGCCGCCAGACTATCGAACGGCTCCAGCAGGAGGGGGTTTACGACATGAATCGCGCCGTGGAGCTTCCGGCCGTCCTGCAACGGTTGGCTGTTATTTCGTCAGCGCAGGCGGCTGGTTATCAGGATTTTCGCAACGAACTCGACCACAATCCGGCGGGGTACGCCTACCGCATCACCCTGTTTCAGGCCGTCATGCAGGGGCAGGAGAGCGAGGGGGCGATCATCGCGACGTTGGATGGCATCGCCGATCGGTTGGATGATTTCGATGCCGTTGTGCTCATTCGCGGTGGCGGATCGGTGAGCGATTTGGCCGCCTTCAATAGCTATCGGCTGACGAGCCACTTGGCGCAATTTCCGTTGCCCCTATTGACCGGCATCGGGCACGATAAAGACCAGAGCGTGGCCGATTTGGTGGCTCACACCGCCCTGAAAACACCGACCGCCGTGGCCACTTTCCTGACCGAACACAACCTGTTGTTCGAGAGCCGGATCGACGCGCTGGCCGAGGAGCTGATCGGGTTATCATCTGAAATTCTGCACGATGCGCGGGCACAACTTACCGAATACGGCCACGCCCTGAACCTCATCGCCACGACCACCGTCCGCGCCGCTGAACAACGCTTGGCGACGGCGGGTGCCGCGCTTCATTACCGGACGGCACTCTACCTGCAACAACAGCAGTCGCGTTGCCAGCGGGCGACAGAAGAGATCGCCCGCGCCCCCGAACGACAGCTCCGGGCGGCGACACAGGCATTGGCCGACCGAGAGCGGCAAACGCGAGAGGCCGTTCGTTTTTACTTGAATAACCGAAAGAACGAGCTGGCACTCTACGAGTTACAAGTCGAAGCGAAGAATCCCGAGCGCATCCTGCAAATGGGCTATGCGATGGTCTATGCGCCGGACGGAGGCGTGCTGAAAAGCGTCACACACCTCACCCCCGGCGACCGACTGACCCTCCGCCTCAAAGACGGCCGTGCCGAGACCGAGGTATCGAAGGTGATCCCGGCGAAAAAACAACGGACAAAAACAAAAAAATAAAAAATAAAAAATAAACTAAAAATAAGCAAGCAATGGCACCTAAAAAAGAGTTTTCGTACAACGAAGCGATCCGGGAAGTCGAAGCAATCCTCGAAAAACTCAACCGGGAAGAACCCGATGTCGACCAATTGGGCGAGCTGGTCAAACGAGCCGTGGAACTGATCGCCCTCTGCAAAGAAAAACTGCGCACCGCCGAAGAGGAAGTGGCCAAAGTGATTCGGAAAGAGGAGGATAATTGAATTATAAATTATGAATGCGCATGATTTATGAAAACTGTTTGTGCTAACATTTTGATTTTTCTCGCAGTCGTTTGTACTTCTTGCGAGGGCAGGCGCGAAAGTCAGCATCCGTCAATTGATGTTTCTCGCGATTATCCCAAAGAGGAGATTAGCTGGCAAGCCATCGCCGATGTGGAGTACGTTCCACTTGCCATTTCCGACGATGTATTGCTGGCCTCCTACGACAGGCTTTTCTATCTATCCGATCGCTTTATCATGATATATAGTATCTCGTCTGGAGATATCTATATTTTTAGTCGCGACGGAGAGATCATTTCCCACTTCAATCGCCAAGGCAGAGGGCCGAACGAATATGGCATGATTAAGGATGTTGTTTTCGATGAAAACACGGAAGAATTTTTTGTCGTGGACATCTATTCTTCCCGTATTCTTGTCTTTTCATTGACAGGCAAACACAAACGTACATTAACTCTTCCGAATGAATGGCAGATTAAGGCGTACAACTTCGACAAGGAGGCACTGCTCGTTTATGACGATGGAGGAGTAACCGCCGGTAGCTTCAAAACGATGCCATATCATCTAATCTCTAAAGCTGATGGTTCTATCATTGAGACTCTTCATATTGATATGCCCCAGAGATACTCGAACATGATCTTCACAAACAATCAAGTCTATGCTCTCGGCCTCTCGAACAACCGTTTGGGAGGAGGCAAAGATTTCACGCTTGCCGACATTTCCTGTGATACTGTTTATCGGTACACGAGAGAGAAGGTTCTCTCTCCTGCGTTTGTCCGCACTCCATCCGTTCATGACACAGAGCCGAAAACAGTTTTAACGACAGCGTTGGTGTCAGATAGATTTATAGTATTTACTATCACATCTCTCGACTTTGAGAGTTCTATGAGAGGTTCGGGATTCTCTGTGCGTCCGTTGATGTATGACTATGCCACAGGGAGTACGACAGAACCTGTTTTTAAAAATGACGATTATCCCTCTTTGAAATGGGATGGTGCATATAACGAGATTGATATACCCGCAAATACCTTTGCGCAAATACTCGATCCATTGGAACTAAAGGACGCGCATGAAAAGGGTGAATTAAGTGGATATCTCAGAGATATTGCCGCCGAAATAGAAGAAGATGATAACCCCGTTGTCATGATAATGCGTATTGGCGGCGTGTGAAGCGACAAAAGGATGTCGAGGAAAGTGTGAAGCCGAAACCCATGTAAATCTAATGTGATTTGAGTTTTCAGGGCGATCACATTCGCCCGATGGGCGAATGCGTTTTGTGCTGTATTCCCCTGCCCAAGCTCGCTTGGAGGCAAAGGGGAATACAGCATAAAACGAAGTTCCGAAAGGATGGTCGCCCTGCACACACAAGCACAAAAGTTTTTGGGGCGCCTTTTTACAAAAAGGCGCGCTGGTTCTTTAAGAACAGTCAGAGCAAAGACAGCCACAAGGTAACTTACTGAAAGGAAAGCAGTACCGGTAGGTGGTCGCTGTAACCGCCGATGTATTGTGTGCCGGAGAAACTGCGAAAAGGGTATCCTCGGTAGGAGCCGTCGGGCTGGATCAGGTCGTCGTGGACGAAGACGCGGACTTCGGGACGACGGTTCAGCGCGCCGCCGACAAGGATGCTGTCGTACATATTCCACCCTCCCCGATAGAGGTAGCTTCCGATGCCCCGGCGGTAAAGCGGCTCGAAATAATTCCGCAACCCGGTGGCGCGCACCAGCGTGTTCATCGGCCGTGAGCCGGGGTTGGCGTTGAAATCGCCCATCACCACCAGCAGGCGTTCGGGGTCGGAGCGCATCAGCGAGTCGGCATAAGCCGCGACCGAAGCCGCCGCATCGGCTCTGACAACCGCCGAGGAGGTGGCCGAGGGGAGGTGGCAGACCAACAGGTGAACCGGGGTGCCGTTCCATCGCCCAGCGACGTGGAGCATCTGGCGCGTGGGGTATCCGGGCAGGTAACGGTAGGCCACCGGGTGCATACTTTCGGGCAAAAAGGCCTCGGGGCGGTAGAGCAACGCCACGTCGATGCCGCGCGGGTCGGGCGAG
Organism: Rikenellaceae bacterium; assembly: GCA_031262465.1. GTDB lineage: Bacteria > Bacteroidota > Bacteroidia > Bacteroidales > Rikenellaceae > JAJQAW01. Next base: position 3,668 of record JAISHQ010000017.1, on the reverse strand, counting down.
TCGAAATGAACAAATCGGTACGTAATACCCTCGCTTGTTGCCGAATGCGCCACAGAATCGGCCAACGCTTCGAGCACTGTCGCATTTTCTACCTCGGCCAAACCGACCAAATCCGCGTCTAACTGACGGATCACCCGCGCGAGTTGCCCCAATTTGTGGCGGTATTTTTGCTCGTCCCACCGGTATGCGCCCTCGGGGGTAAAATCGTCGTCGTCGGAGGCCGGATCATCGGCGAGGTCGAAGAGGTTTTCTACGTTGTAAAACGCAACAATACCCTCCTGCCCTGCGGCGTAAAACGCCATCGGATAGGCCATTAGCAAAAACAAGAGGCGGAGAAGGTGGTTCATGGGTTAAAAATACAAAAAAGAGACCGAAAATATTCAGAAAAGTTAGGCAAATCTCCGAGGAGGGCGATTAAATTGCGTGAAAAAATAGATAAATTATGTGACTTTTCACGCAATTTGCGAACAGCAAGGTTATGAAGATGTTATCGAATCTCTCTAAAATCCATTTCTTCTTCTTATTTTTGTATCAAATAGTTATTAGAATATGAAAAGACAAAGATTATTTTTAGCCGTGTGGCTCGGGGCGGCGCTGATGTTGTCGGCGGGCTGTGGAAACCGGGCGAAAAAGGGAGAAAAAACCGCTCTCCCGACCTTTCCGGCCATTGTGGTGCCCACCATGGTGACCGAGCCGCAGGCCGTGGCCGACTATGTGACTCAACATTATTGGGATCGGTTCGAGTTCACCGACACGGCGTTTCTCGCCGCTCCCGAGGTGCTGGAACAGGCTCTGTCGGATTACCTGTATCTTTTATCCAGTGTGGGTGAAGATCAGGCCGTTCGGAACATGGCCGAGATGATGAAACGGGCGCGGGCGGATACGGCGATGTATCGTTATTTTGTCGAGGAGACCGATCATTACCTGTGGGATCCCAATTCGCCTTACCGCAACGAGACGTTGTATATCCCTGTTTTGGAAGACATTATCTCCTTCTCGCAGGCCGATCCCGCCACGCGGACACGCTCCGAGTACCGGCTCAATTTGGCGCGTCAGAATCGCCCCGGCATGATTGCCGCCGATTTTCCCTACACCCTCAATTCGGGAGAAAGTGGGCAGATGCGGCAAATCCGATCCGAATACCTGATCTTGTTCTTCAACAATCCGGGGTGTAACGCCTGCGCAGAGATCACGGTTCAAATCGGGCAGTCGCCGCTGTTGAACCGCCTTCAGCAGGAAAAACAGGGCGGAATGCCCCGCTTGACCGTGCTGGCCATCTACACGGACGAAGACTTGGAGGCTTGGCGCGAACACCTTCCCGAGATGCCCGCACACTGGATCAATAGTTATGACAAGGGAGCTTCGATCAAAAACACGAATTTGTACGACCTGAAAGCCGTCCCCACGCTTTATCTGCTGGATCGGGATAAACGGGTGATCCTCAAAGATACCGATGTGAGGATGATCGAGGCATACCTGCAAGAAGCGACCAACGCCTCGTAAGAGCTTGGAATTATACCTATATACTACACCCAAATACTAATTTTAAGATGAAAACAGGTTCTTTTTACCTCCTTGCCGTCGTTACGGGACTGTTGTGTACCGTCGTCGGCTGTCGCTCCGGGGTCGACTCCCGGGGGGAAAGACCGGAAATCGACTATGCCGAGATTCGGGGCTTCAACTACACTCCTGCGGGAGTTCCTCAACCCAGCCACGTGCAATCCTGGGTACAATACGACGAACAAACCACCGTGTTCGACATGGATTTGGCTAAAAAGCTGAATCTCAATCAGGCGCGGGTCTTTGTCAACTATGCGGCCTATACTGAGTTAGGCGACGAACTGGCCAACCGCTTGCGGCACTTCGTTCGCACGTGCCACGAACGGGGTATCGGCGTGACCCCCGTCGTTGGGAACGGCCCTTGGGTGGCCGACACCACACAACGGGCAGAGGGACGCGCATGGGTCGAATTTCTGGTCAATGCGCTGGCCGACGAGCCGGGGCTGGCCATGTGGGACGTGATGAACGAACCCGATTACGGTGCCAGAGGGAGTGAAGAACGGTTGGCGCGGAATTTCGACAACTGCAAGTTCATGTCGGAACTTTTTCATGAACTCGACCCGCAAACGCCGGTCACCATCGGCATGGCGTTCGTCTGGGGCATGAAAGCGATGGCCGATTATGTGGATGTCCTGCAATTTCACGATTACAGCTACACCCGCAAAGGGGTGCAGGATACCCTGAAGCTGGCGAAAGAATTTGCCGCACTGGCAGGCAAGCCCTTGATTAACGGAGAGATGGGATGCGTCGCTCGCGCCAACCCCTACGATGTGGTGTTAGAAGAATATACGGGCAGTGGTGTGGGCTGGTACATCTGGGAATTGATGATCGTGCGTCAGGGCTGGGGATCTATTCACGGCGTATTCTACGAAGACGGCACCGTGCGCGATCCGTCGATCGCTGCGGCGATCCTCGGTTATTTCCGCAACCGGGGCGACATCCTCCCGGAAATTCCGGATCGGGAAGGTTTGCTGACCAAGACAACGAACAACCTCAATACCTTGTTGGCTCAATCGGCTCCGGAGTGGGAAGAGAGCCTGACCCAACTGGAGATCGCGGCTAACCTGATGGAGTCGGGGCAAATCGCGGCCATGAATGTTCCTCCCTCGTGGGAAGTGATACAATTGCGCAAGGGCGAGCCGGACGTGGCCGCACTGAAGGCGCTGATGCGCAAATTCATCGGCATCATGACACCCTATATGAATCAGGAATAAACCCAAGCGGGTATTTCGCTTTTGTATAAATGTAGCGGGCTTCGGCCCGCTATTTTTGTTGGCGAAGGTCTGCTTGTCAGGGTAATGATGCCCTTCGATGGCGCATCATTACCCTTTTAATCACATTAAACAATTGTTCATGAACAAACTACCGGTTTATTATCCGGGTAGCTCGGTCGTGGTGATGTTCCGGGTACGCAACCGCCCAAAAGGTTCCTGTGTGCCGCTGGAAGATTACAACGCCGAAGCCGCCTTTTACACCCGCCTGTTGGGCCGAAAGGTCTATGCCAGCGGCCTCGACCCCGGCAAAATCGCCGTCACGGCGGTGAACAGCGAGGTCATGCGGATCGACCTTTCGGGGGAAGACACCGCCAAATTGCCCTGCGGAACCTGTACGGTGAAGCTCACCCTGACCCACAAAACCGACGGCTCGCGCCTGATTGTCACCCAAAAGATTTTTACCATTCAAGAAACCGTTCAAGAGACCACTGAGTATGGTAACTGATTTTTTTGAAAATTGTGCCTGCGCGCCTGCCAACCGGACGCTGGAGATCGAGATCGCCAGCGCCTCCCGCGTGGGACTGGACGGGGTGTCGGTCGCTGAGGTGGCGGTCAACGCCGCTGGCGAATTGGTGATTGAGATGAGTGACGGCCGCACAGTCAACGCCGGGCGGGTCATGGGTGCCTCGGGACTGAAGGGAATCGCTCAATTCGACACCCAACCCACCGTCTCGCCCGACCCGCAACTCTACATCGCCGTCGAAAGAGGGGTTTATGGCTATTTCCTCAACCGCTGGGGTGCGCCTCTTCAGGTCGGGATGGATCAGTCGATCGCCTTGTTCTTCTGTCCAGCCGGTGAAACGGCGTGGGACGTATCGGAGATGCGGATCGACA
>JAISHQ010000098.1 GCA_031262465.1 Rikenellaceae bacterium | reverse complement strand
TTGACCCCCGGCGGAGCGGCTGAAGCGGCGGGCATCCAAAAAGGCGATGTGCTGTTTGAAATAAACGGTGTCGAAATTGTAGACGGGGCAACACTTTCCGAACAAATTGCCCGTTACCGACCCAACGACAAGGTAAAAGTTTCGGTAAAAAGAGACGGACAGGTGAAACAATTCGAGGTAACCCTGCGTAATAGAGCCGGTAAGACCGAACTGCTCACTAAGGATACCTTCGATGCGGTGGCGGCACTGGGCGGCCAATTTGAGGAAATCAACGACCGTGCCAAAGAACAATTGAAGATCGACTCGGGAGTTGCCGTGGTCGGCATCACACCGGGAGGGTTGTTGCAACGGTTGCGCGTGCGCCGAGGGTTTATCATTACCCAGATCAACGACACACCGATCCGTTCGAGTGCCGACTTGTACAAAATAACGGAAAAGATCACCTCGATCGACGGCGTTTATCCCGACGGACGGCAGGCCTATTATTCCGGCTGGGCGGATTAAGAGCATAAGACCTAAACAATTTACAGGATATAAAAAGATGAGACAACTTAAGATTACAAAGTCGATTACCAACCGCGAGAGTGCGTCGTTAGATAAATACTTGCAGGAAATCGGGAAAGAGGACTTGATTACGGTCGAGGAAGAGGTAGAGTTGGCCCAGCGCATCAAAAAGGGTGACCAAGAAGCGTTGGAAAAGCTGACCCGTGCCAACCTGCGATTTGTAGTGTCTGTCGCCAAACAGTACCAAAATCAAGGGCTTAGCCTGCCAGACCTCATCAACGAAGGCAATCTCGGGCTGATTAAAGCGGCTGAGAAATTCGACGAAACGAGGGGGTTCAAATTCATCTCCTACGCCGTTTGGTGGATCCGCCAGTCGATTTTGCAGGCGTTGGCCGAACAGTCGCGCATTGTTCGTCTGCCGTTGAATCAGGTTGGCTCATTGAATAAGATCAACAAGGCCTTTGCCCGCTTCGAGCAGGAACATGAACGCACCCCGTCGCCGGAAGAGTTAGCCATTGAGTTAGATTTGCCGAAAGAGAAGGTGGCCGACACCCTGCGGGTCTCCGGTCGCCACGTCTCGGTCGACGCGCCCTTTGCCGACGGCGAAGACAACAGCCTGTTGGACGTGCTGGTCAACGCCGACTCGCCCAACGCCGATTTTGGCCTGATTAACGAGTCGCTGGCCACCGAGGTCGACCGCGCCCTCTCGACACTGACCGACCGCGAACGCGACATCATCCGCTACTTCTTCGGCATCGGCTGTTCGGAAATGACGCTCGAAGAGATCGGCGAAAAGTTCGGCCTCACCCGCGAACGTGTCCGCCAAATCAAAGAAAAAGCGATCCGCCGCCTGCGGCATAATACGCGGAGTAAGTTGCTAAAGACTTACCTCGGATAAAACAAAAAGCGGGGAGACCATTGGTCTCCCCGCTTTTTTTGCAATCCTGAGCCTCGCGGATTACTGTTCCAATTCCTTGAGCAGTTTCAGCGCATGATCGAGAATGGTTGTGTCGTCCAACGAGACAATGCCCCCGTCCGGCCCCTTTTCGATGTGGATTCCTACGGTTTCTCCCGAATCGTAGTGTTTGCCGCCGAAATAATTCCGGACAACGTCCACACTCAAATTTAACTCATTGGCGATCCGCTGCATACTGCCCGAGGGCAAGCGATCTTTGATCCGGCGCAGCTCATTAAATGTCATTACCTCCATGGCGGTTATACGTTTTAGTAAGTGTTAGGTTTAAACTAATGCTTAAAGATAGGGAACTTTTTTGGATTTCCCAAGCAGTGAAGAGCTATTTTAATTTTTTTTCGCAAACAACCGCCCCTATGCCCCTGTCGGAGGGTCGATTGACTAACTTTGTGTTTTCGGACATCTTTTTTTAAAAAAATGTTTCGAGGTATTGATTATCAAATAAAAGCTGTATATTTGTACTCCGATTTCGAATGAGACACCAAGTAATAATAATTAAAATTTTACAGCAATGACTAAAGCAGATATCGTAAACGACATCGCGAAAAGCACCGGCGTAGAGAAAGCACAGGTACAGCAGATTGTGGAAGCGTTCATGGAATCGATCAAAGATTCTTTGACAGCTCAGAACAATGTCTATCTGCGTGGCTTCGGCAGTTTCATCATCAAGGAACGCGCTCAGAAGGTGGCTCGCAATATTTCGAAAAACACCACCATCACCATCCCCGCTCACAACATCCCGGCGTTCAAACCGTCGAAGAGCTTCGTGGTGAAAGTGAAAGAACAGAAATAATTCATACCGATAAAAAGTAACAATCATGCCAAGCGGAAAAAAACGGAAACGGCATAAAATGGCTACCCACAAGCGGAAAAAACGTCTGCGTAAGAACCGCCACAAAAAGAAATAGGTAGTCCGTTTTAGCCAATTAAACGCAGAATAAACCTAAAGAGGGCCTGTTTCTCTTTAGGTTTATTGCATTAAGAGTCTGTTTAAATTTGTAGCCGAAGTTATTTGTGCCACATTTCGAGCGATTTTTTTTGCGCACGAGGCGGCGAATAGTGGTTCCTATTTAACAACTCGCGGGTAAAAAAAGCGCCGAAATGTGGTGCAAAGAACGAGAGATATAAATTTTAAACAGACTCTACAACAGATTGATGAACAAAGAGTTAGTAATTCACGTAACTCCAAGCGAAATCGACATCGCGCTGGTCGAAGACAAATTGTTGGTCGAGTACAGCAGCGAGATGAGCCAGAGCGGGTATGCCGTGGGCGATCTCTACCTCGGGAAGGTCAAGAAGATCATGACCGGGCTGAACGCCGCCTTTGTCAACATCGGTCACGAGAAAGATGCTTTTATCCACTATTTAGACCTGGGAGCGCAATTCCTGACCCTCCAAAAGGCGGTCAACTCCCAAAAACCCCGGAAGCCGAAATTTGAAAACCTGCCCCTCGAGCAACCGCTCAAACGGGATGGCAAAATTGCCCAGGTACTCGCTCCCGGACAAAACATACTCGTCCAAATTGCCAAGGAGGCTATCTCCACCAAAGGGCCGAGACTCACATCAGACATCTCTCTCGCGGGGCGCACGGTCGTCCTGATGCCGTTGACCAACAAGGTGACGATCTCCCAGAAGATCAAATCGAACGCCGAACGCAAACGCCTGAAACAAATCGCCGAAGAGGTGCTCCCGAAAAATTACGGGGTCATCATCCGCACGGCGGCTCAGGGCAAAGAGGCCGACGACCTGCGGCAGGAGATCACGGCACTGGTTCAGAAATGGGATCAGGTCTATCGGAAGGGAACCTCCGAGACACCGCCCGCCCTGCTGGCCAGCGAGATCAACCGCACAACGGCCATCCTGCGCGACTTGCTCAGTGTGTCGTTTTCGACCATTCATGTGGACGACGAGGCCGTCTACGAGGAGATCAAAGAGTATGTCCGGTCGATCGAACCGGAAAAAGAGAAGATTGTCAAGCTCTACAAGGGGAGTGTGCCCATCTTCGACAACTTCGACATCACGCGGCAGATCAAATCTTCCTTCGGGCAGACGATCTCGTTCAAGCGCGGTGCTTATATGATTATCGAGCACACCGAAGCCCTGCACGTGATCGACATCAACAGCGGAAAACGCTCCAAAACGGCTGATAACCAGGAGGAGACCGCCGTGGAGGTCAACATGAACGCCGCCCCGGAAATCGCGCGCCAACTGCGCCTGCGCGACATGGGGGGGATCATCGTGATCGACTTCATTGATATGCACAAGAGCGCCAACCGCCAAATGCTTTATGAGCGGATGCGCGAAGCCATGTCGACCGACCGCGCCCGGCATACCATCTTGCCGCTCAGCAAATTCGGTCTGATGCAGATCACCCGCCAGCGGGTGCGACCTGCCACGGAGATCGACATCGCCGAGGTGTGTCCGACCTGTGGCGGAACGGGAAAAATCCATTCGTCCGTCCTCTTCGAGGAGAAATTAGAGGGCATGGTGGCCACTCAGGCCAAAGAGCACGGGCAAAAACGGCTGGTACTCCACGTCCACCCCTTTGTGGCCTCGTACCTGACCAAAGGGCTTTTTTCGATCCGCAAAAAGTGGGCGATGAAGTACCGCGTCAAATTGCAGGTGATCCCCGATATGTCCGTCGGCTACATCGACGCCAAATTCTTCGACCCCGACGGCGAAGAGTTAGTCTAAATCCATAAAAACAAACACTTAAGCAATGAAATATTTTTTGCGAATAGTCCTGTTTTTATCGGTATTTGCCGGCGCTCCGTGTTTTGCCCAACAAACCCGAACCGAATCGAACCACACTATTCATGCAAATATCTCGATGGGGAATTTTCATGCCGGTACGGGATACAGCTACGAATGGGCTTTTGCGCCAAAGTGGACTGTGGTGGGAAGCGCATGGCTGAAATCTGAATTTTTTTGGGGTGAAAATTTTATCGTTGGCAACTATTCCGAATACATTCTGCATCCCGCCATCTCCGTCGAGCCTCGCTTTTACTACAATTTTAACCGGCGGGAAACACGGGGTAAGAATACGTCACTCAATTCAGGGAGCTATCTGTCAACGACCTTCTCGTGCTTTATCCCGAGTATAAACGGAAAAAATGGCGCGTACCGAGACTTTTTCCATTACGGTATAGCACCTCATTGGGGAATGCGCCGGGTGTACAGCAATAACCTATTCTTAGAATTTCATACAGGACTCATCTTCCTGATGGCTCCGGGAGAGGCATTGGTTGGGCCTGACATCAATTTGAAATTCGGATACGTATTTTAACCGAAATTCTGGATAAAAAACTTTGGTCAAAAACATAGTTATATAAAAACAAGGTCTATGGCATCCTATCAATTAGAAGAGGTAAAGACAAAGAAGCAGGCGCGGGAGTGGCTTGACCTGCCCAAACGGCTTTACCGGAACGAAAAAAATTGGATATGCCCGTTGGACGACGACGTGGAAAAACGATTCGACCCGAAGCGGAACGAGCTTTTTGCCCAGGGCGATGCCGTTCGGTGGCTCTTGCGCGACGAGAGGGGAGAGGTCGTGGGGCGAATCGCCGCCTTTTACAACAACGGCGACGCTTTTGGTCAGGACGAGGTGCGCGCCGCCGGGTGCGGCTTTTTCGAGTGCATCGACGACCGGCAGGCCTCTGCCCAGCTCTTCGACGCGGCGCGGGAGTGGCTCACCGAGCGCGGTTGGGAGGCGATGGACGGGCCGATCAACTTCGGCGACCGGAGCGATTTTTGGGGCGTGTTGGTCGAGGGCTTCTCGGAGCCGCTCTATTGCAACCCGTACAACTTCCCTTACTATGCCGAGCATTTCGAGGCCTATGGCTTCCAAAACTATTTCAACCAGCACTCATACCTGCGCCCGCTGATTGTCGGAGACATCAACCCGTCGATCACCGAAAAGGCCGAGCGGATATTTAATACGCCCGGCTACCGGTTCGAGTACGCCACCTCCAAAAAATTGGAGGACTATGCCGACGATTTCCGGCTCATCTACAACAAGGCGTGGGCACCTTTTACCAACGTCAAGCCGATCGACGCCGAACACGCCCGCAAGCTCTTGAAAAACCTCAAACCGATCGTCGACCGGCGGTTGCTCTATTTCGCTTACCACGAGGACGAGCCGATCGGGTTTTTCATCATGGTGCCCGACATCAATCAGATTATCAAGAAGTTCAACGGCAAATTCGGGCTGTGGCAAAAGATACGGCTCATGCTCGACCTGCGGCGCGAAAAGGTCGACCGAATTTTCGGGATTATTTTCGGTGTCGCCCCCGAGTATCAGGGCAAGGGCGTGGAAGCGGGGCTGATCCGCAGTTTCGAACTCATGGTCGAGCGGGGCAACCTGCCGTACAAAACGCTAGAAATGGCCTGGGTCGGCGATTTCAACCCGGTGATGATGCGGATGTCCGAATCGTACATTTTGGCCACCCCCTACAAACGGCACGTGACCTATCGCTACCTGTTCGACCGCCAGCGCGAGTTCCAACGTTGCCCCCGCTTGGGCAAAACCCGCAAAAAACCCGCCGCCGTTCCAGTACAGGCCACTGAGTAACCGTTGGAGTAATCGTCTTAGAACTCTTCGTCCTTTCGGTGCCGAGCATCGTTCCGGTCAGGATAAAGCCCAAAGCGTTTCGGCCACGGCGAGGTCGACGGGGGTGGTGATTTTAATATTGGCGGGGTCGCCGGGGGTGAGGGTGATGGTGTATCCGGCCGCCTCGACCACCGAAGCATCATCGGTAAATTCTTCGTTATACGCCTGCTGATAAGCCTTTTGCAGGATCGTTGCCCGAAAAAATTGGGGCGTTTGGATGGCGACCAAACGGCTCCGGTCGACCGGTCGACTGCCGACAACGTGCGAAAAATCTTGACACGAATCGCAATAGTCAACCTCGCGCACCGAGTCGGACAGCGGGATAACCGGGATGGTCGCTCCGCACTCCTCTGCGCTGTCTAATACCCGTTCAATCAACTCTTTGGACACCAACGGACGCACTCCGTCGTGTACGCCGATCACCTCGCACCCGGCGGCGAGGGCTATTTCCAAGCCGTTTCGTACCGAGTGGAAGCGGGTTGCCCCACCGGTGGTCACCGTGTGGGAAACCGTAAAATCGTACTGTTCACACAGTTCCGCCCAACGCTCGGTTTGCTCGGCTGGCAGGACGACTATCCGATCGGCCTCGGGCAGGGCATCGGCCAACCGCTCGATCGTGCGCATGAGCACCGGTCGACCGGCCAACGGCAGAAATTGCTTCGGCGTTTCGCTCCCCATGCGGCGGCCGGAGCCTCCGGCGACGATGATAATTCCTATCTTCATCTTTTCTGCTTGTCTTTTAGGTAAGCCTCTGCCATATAGCCAATTGTCTCCTCGATCGGGCGATACGCAAACGCCGGAATCACGGCCTTGACTGCCTCGCCGTCGTAACGGCTCTGCGTGAGGGCGGCCTTGACCAAATCGTCCGACAGCAGGGGTTTGGTTCGGGTGAGGCGGGCCACCGCGTCCAACATCCGACGTAACCGATTCAGCCCCCGCTCGCCCAACCGATAGCGGGGCGGACGTTTGCCGAGGCTCTTGGCAATCAGCGTGATAAACTCACGGAACGAGACATTCGCCCCGGAGAGGATAAAGCGGCGACCGACTGCCTCTTCGGCCTCGGCGAGCAACATCATCGCCCCGGCCACGTCGCGCACGTCGACAAAGGCGTTGCCCCCGGGGACGTAAAACGGCATTCCGCTCCCCAAGGCGGCAAAAAGCGCGGCACTCCCCTCTCCTTTCCACGGCCCGGGGCCGAGGATGATCGAGGGGTTGACGATCGTGGCCTTCAATCCATAACGGATTCCGCGCCAGACCTCGTTTTCGGAGTAGAACTTGCTCAGCGAATAACCGTTCCACCCCGCCACGCTGTCGGGGAACGAGTCGGCGGTGATGACCCCTGCGGTGTTCGGTTCGCCAAGGGCGGCGATCGAACTGACGTGAATGAGGCGTCCGACCCCGGCCTCGATGCAAGCATTCACCACGTGGTGGGTGATATCGGTGTTGGCGCGCACTAAGTCCTCGTTCTCGTCGAGCCGAAAAGAGACCTGCGCGGCGCAGTGGAAAACGATGTCGACCCCCGTGAAGGCCTCGCGCAGTTCGACCGGGTTGGTCAACTCGGTCTGTATCACTTCGATAGCGGGGTTGCCCCACTGCTCCATGAGCGGGGCTAATTTCGCCCGGTTGCGCACGACAAGGCGTAACGACGCCCCGGAGGGGATCAGCTGGCGGGTCAGCTCCGCGCCGAGCATTCCGGTCGCCCCGGTGATAGCTATCGCTTTCTCTTTCATCGTTCCCAAATTATTTTTTGGCCGAAGCCGAGGGTGTTGTCTGTCATTTTTGTCCAGCGGGGTTCCAAGAGCCACAGCTCCAAATCGGCCACGGCGGCATAGGGGAAGCGTCTGAGGTAGCGAGCTTTGGCTCGGCGCAACGCCTCTCCGGTGGGTCGGTACATCGCCCCGCGCAGTTGAAGCCCCTGCAATTTCCCGACCGTTCGGCTCTCTAAGACGACGCTCCCGGCTACTTCGCTGTTTGCCAGCGCATCGGCGGCGTGTTTCGTGCTGAGCGAGGAGGTGAAGACAAAGGCCTGCTCCGGCTCCATCCACGCATAAAACAGGTTGGCACAATGGGCCTGACCCTCCGCCACCGTGGCTAAGGTCAACACGTGGTGCTTTTTCAAGAAACGGACAATTCGTTCGTCCAGTGGTTGCCCGGCATTCATCGTTCGGCAGGCAAGGTGTCAAGCCCGCTGTCTGCGGAGGCGGTTGGAGCTATCAGGTGAATGCTGTCCGGCGAAATCGTCAGGCGGATGCTGTCGATCGGGGTTGTACCCTCTAACGCACTGAGTACGAGGCGCGCCACCGCGTCGAACTCCGCCCGGTGAGCCTCGTCGATCGGTTCGGCAGGCTCGGTGGGCACCTTGAGTGGGTCGATCGCCGTACCGCCCTGCCAAACGCGATAATCCAAGTGCGGCCCGGTGGAGAGGCCGGTCGAACCGACATAGCCGATCACCTGCCCCTGAGTGACCCGAACGCCCGCCTTGATGCCGGGGCCGTATTTGCTCAGGTGGAGGTAGCCGGTCTCCAAGTTGCGGGCGTGCTTGATCCTCACGGTGTTACCGCCGCCGCTGTCGTAAGAGGCGCGGGTCACCGTCCCATCGGCCACAGCCACCACCTCCGTACCGCTCGGAGCGGCATAGTCGACCCCGTGGTGCGCCCGGCGGGTCTTCAGAATGGGGTGCAGGCGCGAATTGGAGAAGCGCGACGAGATGCGGGAGTAGACCAACGGAGCTTTCAACATACTCTTGCGCAGGCTGTTACCGGCCTCGTCCCAAAAGGTGATTTTCCCGCTCTGGTCGTAAGGAATGGCGTTATAGCGTTTGCCGTTGTGCTCGAACCACGCGCCCAAAATCTGGCCGTGACCGACCGAGAGGGTGTCCACAAAACGATCCTCGTAGATCACCTCAAAGGCATCGCCCTTTTGCAGACCGAAAAAGTCGATCGTCCACGCATAAATATCCGAGAGCGTCAGGGCCAGCGCGGGGCTGTACCCGTTGCCGACCATGGTGCTCCAAAGGGAGCTTTCGATCGTCCCGGAGGCCATGCGCCGCTCAACGCGCACGGGCAGGCTGTCGAGGCGTATCGTTATGGAATCCACGAAGTTAAAGACCACATAGTCGGTATTGTTTCGCTGATAAACAAAATGGTCGAGGCGACGAAGCGAGTCGGCGGTCAGAAAAACGTGGTATGGCTGACCTCCTCGGATGCTTCGGATGTCGAAAACCCCCTCGCTCGCTCGCACCAACGAGTCGACAGCGCGAGCACCGATGCCATAACGCCCCAATATTTCGCTCAGGTTGTCGCCCGGCTGAATCTCGCCCTGCTCGATCTCGTGGTCACCCAAAACAATGCCGTAGAGCTTAGCAGGCTCTTCGATAACGGCCTCATCCTCTGCCCCCAAAGCCCCGTCCCGCGACCGGTTCAGGGCAAACACCGCAACGAGCACAACGACAACCACCGCCAACGCGGCACCGATCAGAATGAGGTTCTTTTTTTTCATGGTTTGGCGTTTAATACCTTGTCTAAAACGAACAATTATCGACAAAGTTACCTTTTTCTGCACAACATAACAACGATTCTGACGTTAAATTGAGTACCTTTACCCACCTGAACCGAAAACAGAAACCGCTATGAGCAACGGACGCATTCTTTGGGTCGACGATGAAATCGAATTGTTGAAGCCGCACCTTTTTTTCCTCCGGGAGAAGGGGTACGAGGTCGAGACGGCCAACAACGGGTACGATGCGCTGGATATTGTCCGCGAGCGTTCGTTCGACCTGATTATCCTCGACGAGATGATGCCCGGGATCACCGGGCTGGAGACCCTGCCCCGCCTCAAGGAGATTCGCCCGATGGTGCCGGTGGTCATGGTGACCAAAAGCGAGGAGGAAAATATTATGGATCAGGCGATTGGCTCGAACATTGCCGATTACCTCATCAAGCCGATCAACCCCAATCAGGTACTGTTATCGATCAAGAAAAATGTCCATTCGCACCAATTGGTCACCGAGAAATCGACCGCCGATTATCGGTCGGAGTTCGGGAAGATCAGCACCTCGTTCGCCGATGCCCGCACGTTCGAGGATTGGAAAGCGATCTACCGCAAGCTCATCAATTGGGATTTACAATTGCATGAATCGGACGACAAAAGCGTCACCGAAATCCTCTCCTATCAGTTCAACGAGGCCAACCGCGAATTTTCGCGCTTCGTCCGCAACAACTATGTCACGTGGTTCGACGACCAAACGCCCGATCGGCCCGTGTTGTCGCACACACTGATGAAAAACCGGGTCTTTCCGCTGGTCGACCAGCACGAAAAAACGACCTTCCTGTTGATCGACAATTTCCGGTACGACCAATGGAAAATGGTGGCACCGATCATCAACAACCTCTTTTCGGTCGAGGCCGAGGATTTCTATTGCAGCATCATCCCGACAGCCACTCAATACGCCCGCAACGCGATTTTCGCCGGGCTGACCCCGTTGGCCATCGACAAAATCATGCCCGACCTTTGGCTCAACGACAACGAAGAGGGGGGCAAAAACGCCCACGAGGAGGAGTTCCTGCGGCGGCAATTTCAGACCTTAGGCAAGCGGTACAACCTCTATTTCGAGAAGATCATCCGCCCCGAACAGGGACGGCGGCTGATCGACAACATCCAGAAAATTTATCAGGCCGATTTTTCGGTCATCGTCTATAACTTCCTCGACATCCTCTCCCACGCCCGCACGGAGACCGAGATCATCCGCGAACTGGCCGACGACGACGCGGCTTTCCGGAGCCTGACCCGCTCGTGGTTCGAGCACTCGGACCTCTATGAAATCCTGCGCCTGCTGGCCGAAAAGAAGCATACAGTCATTATCTCGACCGACCACGGCACGATCCGAGTCGACAACGCCATCCGCATTCAGGGCGACCGCGAAACGTCGAACAACCTCCGTTACAAGACGGGACGCAACCTCAATTACAACCCCAAAGAGGTCTTCGCCGTCACCCGCCCCGAAGAGATTCACCTGCCCAAATCGAACCTCACATCGACCTATATCTTCGCCTGCAACCGCGATTTTTTGGTCTATCAGAACAATTACAACCACTTTGTCCGCTATTACAAAAACACATTCCAACACGGCGGCATCTCCATGGAGGAGATGATCGTGCCGTTTATCGTCTTGGAACCCAAATAGATAGAAAGCATGAAAAAGTGGATAGGTATCTTGTTGATGATAATTCCATTATGGGGACAGGCGCAAATTGCCGCGCCGGACGATGCGGCCATCGAGGTCGCCATTCGGGACGTGGGATCGCTCTATTATTACCCCGCGCTGATGCAACGGTACCAGCGGGGCGACTCGCTGTTGGGGCGGCAGGAGTACCGACACCTTTATTATGGTTACCAATTCGACCCCAATTACACGCCTCGGGAGACGATTTCGCAATTAGACAGTGTGTTGATGATCGTCCGGCACGTGCCGAACATTTCGCTGGATCAGTGCCGTCAGCTGATTCGCTATGGGGCGGAGGTTATGGAAAAAGACCCGTTTAATCCACAGGTACTCAATACAATGACTTATGCCTATGGCCGGCTGGGCGATGTTGAAAACGAACGCCGCTCGGCGCGCCGCTTCGACGGGGTGATGATGGCCATCATCTCCTCGGGCGAGGGAAGCGAGGAGAAGTCGCCGTGGCACATCCTCTATTTCAGCCACGCCCAAGATGTGTT
>JAISHQ010000006.1 GCA_031262465.1 Rikenellaceae bacterium | reverse complement strand
TGGAAGCCGATGAAATGGGTGTCCAGCCGACGGCGGCCAATCTTATCCCCGCCGGGCTTGGGGATATACCCCACGCCGAAACGAGCCAACAGCGGGCCGATCAGCATCACCGAACCGCGCAGACGTGCCGCCCGGTCGCGGTAATCGCGCGTCTGGAGGTATTCCATGTCGATCTCCCGCGCCTGAAATGAATAGGTCGCGCTGTCGATCTTCTCGACCTCGACACCCATTTTTTCGAGCAGCTCGATCAGCTGGAGCACATCGACAATCGCCGGAATGTTGTGTACGGTTACCTTCTCCGGGGTGAGGAGCACAGCGCACAGAATCTGCAACGCCTCGTTTTTAGCCCCCTGCGGGGTGATCTCGCCGCTGAGACAGCAACCACCCCGAACTTCGAATGTTGCCATGGTTTTCTTCGATTTTTAGTTCGATAAAGATAAAGGTTTTTCTCTTCTTTCTTTTATCCTAAAAGAAAGAAGCAAAGAAATTTGTGTTGCTACTTTTGGCATTGCCCCAAAAGTAGCCAAAAGGTCTATAAAATATTCCTCACACGCAACTCCTCCTTATCGTCTTGCTTCGCAAGCCGAACGTTCGTCGGACAATAGCGTGTCTCGGAACATTTTAGGGGTTCGGGCTTCGCCCGAATGGGATTTTTGCCTCTCCCAATCGGCTCGGAGAGCCGACGAACGAACTCCAATCGAGACGTGCGGTGTTTGACGACCGTTAGGAGCCGCAGGCGACTAAAAGGGAGGAGTTACACGTGAGATTGGAGTTCTTGAATTTTCTTTGCTACTTTCTTTGTTTCAAGACAAAGAAAGTAGAAGAAACACAAAATCCTTGGCGCCCTTTCTTTTAGGATAAAAGAAAGTAGAGAAAAAGTAGTTTTGTGGAGACAACTATTTAAATACGGGTTTAAATTTTCACAGAAATTTAAACCCGTATTTAAATAGCACGACTTTTGTTACCTTTGCGGCGTATTTAAATGAATGAAGATGAGTAGAAAAAACACGCGGCCATCGGGACGAAAACAGAAATCGGATGAAAAACCGGCCGCAAAGAGTGTCAAAGCAGACGTACTGCGCCTGTTCAAGAACAACCCCACCCGCGCCATTACCCTGAAGCAGGTCAATGTGATCGTGGCCGCCCAACACCCGGGCGTGCGGGTCGATGTGCGCGCCGAAGTTCAGGCCCTGATGCACGAGGGTCAGGTCGAACAGTTGGGCAACGGCAAATACAAATTTCGCACGGGCGGTGGTGAAGCCCTTCAGGGGATTGTCGATATGACCTCGTCTGGCACCCTCTATGTGATGATCGAGGGGATGGACAAGGACGTGATGGTCGAGGCCAAAAACTCGGGCCACGCGCTGAACGGCGATCTGGTCAAGGTGTTGCCGATCCGCACCCGCCGCAACGGGCAGATCGAGGGCGAAGTGGTCGAGATCGTTAAACCGTCGGACAAAAAATACGTCGGGCGCATCGAAATATCGAAACAGTTTGCCTTTGTGCGCATCGACAACAAAAAGATGCCCAACGATATTTTTATCCCCACCCGCGAGACCAAAGGGGCGCAGGACGGTGACAAGGTGCTGGTTCGGGTGGTCGAATGGCCGATGAACATGAAAAACCCGTTGGGCGAGATTCTCGATGTGTTGGGCAAGGCCGGCGACAACAACACCGAGATGCACGCCATTCTGGCCGAATACGACCTGCCTTATGTCTATCCGAGCGAGGTGGTCGACGAAGCGCATAAAATTTCCGATAAAATCACCGAAGCTGATTACCGCGAGCGCCGCGATTTCCGCCCGGTTCCGACCTTTACGATCGACCCGGCCGATGCCAAGGACTTCGATGACGCGCTGTCGATCCGGCAGGTGAAAGAGGGCGTTTGGGAAGTCGGCGTTCACATCGCCGATGTGACCCATTATGTTCGACCCAATACCTTATTAGAGAGCGAGGCCGAAGAGCGGGCCACCTCGGTCTATCTGGTCGACCGAACGATCCCGATGCTTCCCGAGAGGCTCTCGAACGAGCTTTGTTCCCTGCGTCCGCAGGAGGAGAAACTCTGCTTCTCCGCCGTCTTCGAGCTGAACGAAAATGCCGAAGTGCTGAGCCAATGGTTCGGGCGGACGGTAATCTTCTCTGACCGCCGCTTCTCTTACGAAGAGGCGCAACAGGTGCTTGAAACCGGTCAGGGCGAACTGAAGACCGAACTTTTGAAACTCAACGAGCTGGCGCGCATCATGCGGGCCGAACGGATCAAAAACGGGGCGATCACCTTTGAACGCGCCGAGGCCAAATTCGACCTCGACCCCACGGGCAAGCCGATCGGCGTTTCGTTCAAGGTGGCCAAGGAGTCGAACCAGCTGATCGAAGAGTTTATGTTGCTGGCCAACCGCAAAGTGGCCGAATTTATCGGCAAAAAACGGCCGGGGCAAAAGGCCGAACGGACCTTCGTTTACCGCATCCACGACACGCCTTCGCCCGAAAAATTAGGTGATTTCAAGGCATTTATCACCCGTTTCGGCTACAACATGAAGGCCGAAAAGGGGCGCGCCGTGGCCAAAGAGATGAACAAGCTGCTCGGCAAAATCAAAGACCGCGCCGAGGAGAACCTGATCTCGACGCTGGCCGTGCGAACGATGGCCAAAGCGGTCTATTCGACCGAAAACATCGGCCATTACGGCTTGGCGTTCGACTATTATACCCACTTCACCTCGCCGATCCGCCGCTACCCCGACATGATGGTACACCGCCTGTTGGCGCACTATCTATCGGGCGGAAAGTCCGAGGATCGCGAATTTTTCCAACGCCAATGCGACCACTCCTCGGCCATGGAGGGGCGAGCAACCGAAGCCGAACGCGCCTCGATCAAGTACAAAATGGTTGAGTTCATGCAAAGCCGCCTCGATCAGGATTTCGACGGCGTGATTTCCGGGGTCACCGAATGGGGCATTTACGTCGAATTGAAAGAGACCCTCATCGAGGGGATGGTCTCCCTGCGCGACATGAGCGACGATATGTACCTCTTCGACGACAAAGCCTACCGGGTCACCGGGCGCAATCGCGGGCAGACCTTTACCCTCGGCGACCGCGTCAAAATCAAAGTCGTCCGAGCCGACCTCGCCCGCAAACAACTCGACTTCGAAATGATCGGCAAATACGACTTCGACACCAAACGCCTCACCCCGCTCGAAAAACCCCGAGCATCAAAAATGAGGTAATTCCGTCAAAAAGATTTTGTTCTCTTTTGAAAAAGAGAACCAGAAAACTTTTTTGGAAACTTCGTTTCCTGCTATCTTCGTTAATGAAATGAGGCAAGGGGGATCGCTGTTTCAGCGATTAATCCCCCCTGCCTCATTTCATTAAATAAAGTCAGTCATGAGATACGCAGTATCTCCGAAAAGTTCTTTGGTACTTTCTTTCAAGAAAGTACGAAGGTCTTTCGACAGATTAAGCCGTCATAGCTCCGCCGTATAGACCAGGCAGTGTTCTTGGAAGAAGAGGTATTTGAGGGGTAGGGGGGTGAGGTTGGAGATTTGGACGAGGAGTTTGGAGGCGGCGGTGTCGATGTGCAGAATTTGGATGTCTCGGATGAAATCAACGCCTTGAATACCAGTGTATTTGTATGCTGCTTCTTTGGCACACCACACGAGGGCGTAAAAGCGGTTGTCGGGCACGGCTTCGGGCAAGGCTCGCTCGGCGGGGGAGATGTACCGCGCCTGTACCCGGTCGAAATTGCGCCCGGTCTCTTCGAGGTCGACCCCGCACGGGTGCGGTTGCCAATAGAGGGCGACCCAATCGCGGGCGTGTGAAACGGTGATAAATCCGGGGTACCCCACCAAAATGGGCCTCCCGGTGGCATCGTAATCGGCCGAAACGCCTGCGCCCAAAAACTCACGGATCATCCGGTGCCAAGTCAGCCACTCTTTGCGCCGCCGGGGCTGGTGGGCAATCTGCTCATAGTAAGCCTGTTCGGCAGGCGAGAGGGTCAGCCCGTCCAACAGTTGCAGGGTGCTCTCTTCCCGCCGCCAAATGGCGAGAAAGCCCTCTCCGACCGCGATTTTATTCCAAAGTGGCATTTGGATTTTAGGTATTTTTATAGGGAGTTTCTAAAAATTCAAAAGACAAGGCTTGCGACCGAGACAAAAGCGCAGTGTACAAACGTACTCGAGCATTTTGGCGAGGAAGCGTAACGCAGTATTTTGGATTTTTAGGAGCTCCCTTGATCGGTGTATTGCCGATCAATACGCACCCGAATTTTCGCGATGCGCCGCCCCTCGATTGCCTCGACCGTCATCGTATAACAACGGAACGAGAGGGTGTCGCCCTTTTTTAGGAAGTCGCGTTTGGCCTCCATCATCATTCCGGCAATCGTCTCCGACTCGCCCTTAAAGGCATCGAGGTAATCGTCGTCCGAGCCGGTGATCTTCAGAAAATCGAGTATATGGGTCTTACCCTCAAAGATATAGGTGTCCGGGTCGAGCTGTGTATAGTACGACCGATCCACGTCCGACTCGTCGGCGATCTCCCCGATGATCTCCTCCAAAATGTCCTCCAACGAGACCAAGCCCATGGTCGATCCGTATTCGTCGACGACAATGGCGATGTGTATCTTTTGATTCTGAAATTCGGTGAACAGGTCGTTGATCCGCTTGTGCTCCGGCACAAAATAGGGCGGGCGCATCAGCCCCTGCCACCCATAATCGTCGCCCGAATCGAGGTAGGGGAGCAGGTCTTTGACGTAGAGAATCCCCCGGATGTGGTCGATGCTCTCCTCGTAGACCGGAATGCGCGAAAAGCCTGATTTTTTGACCGTTTCGCAGACCGTGAGAAAATCGACCTCGGCATCGACCGCCACAATGTCGACTCGCGGGCGCATGATCTCCTCGACTTGGGTGTGGACAAAATTGGCGATTCCGCTGAGGATGCGTTTCTCTTCGACACTCTGGTCGGAGGTGATTTCGACCGCGTCCGAAATTTCGTCCATCGAGATGTTCTCCCGTTTGACGGCCAGCCTGCGACCGATGCCGTTGCTGAAGTGGATCAAGAGCCACGAGAAGGGCTTGAACAGGTGTTTCAAGCCCATCAACGGCACCGAAGCAAATTGCACCACCCGCCGGGCGTTGGCCGCCGAAAGCAGTTTGGGCATGATCTCCCCGAAGAGCAACAGCAGGAAGGTGAGCAGGACGGTTTTAATCAGAAACTCGATCGCCACGCTGTTGAACGCGACCAATTGGTCGAGGATGGCGTTGGCCACAATGACCGCGCAGATATTGACCAAATTATTCAGGATCAAGATGGTAGCCAATAGGTAATCGGGCATCCCCGACAGCCTCAAGGCCGTTTCAGCTCCCCGCGAGGAGCTTTTGGAGAGGGTGTTGACATCGTTCGGCGTGAGCGAAAAAAAGGCAACCTCCGAAGCCGAAGCAAACCCGGAACAGAGCAGTAAGGCGACAAGCCCGATCAGCTGGTACAGAACGACCAGCTCAAACGGATGAAAAACGACCCAAGAAAGACTATCCATTGAATTATTTGAGTTTGTTGATGAACTGAAGAAGTTCGATGGGGTCGAAGAGAAAACTTCGCACGAAGGGCGGTTCGTCTTGTTCCCAGCGACCGGATGCGACGATACAGAACTGCCTGTGAGCCAGCGGCAAGACGGAGACATAGCCGCAATCCGAAAAATTCCGATCGTTGTAATCCATCGCCTCGGTCGAGGGATAATTGTCGGCGATGCGCACCTTGACCCCGTCGCGGTCGGCGCGCAACAGCTCGCGCCGATCGCCCATCCACAGGACGATGTCCCCGAACGTGGGGTTGGGCTGGCCGTCGCTCAGCGTGCGGGACATATCGCGGTAGGAGAGAAGCAGTTGACGGTTGTAGGTGGCCACTCCGAAGCGGTCGCCCTGGATCGAGGCGGGGAGTTTTTCGGGGTAGCTCCAGCTGTTGCCTTCGTCGGTGCTGGAGGAGATGTAGACCGAGGAACTCTCTCGCTCGCTGACGATTAGGATCAGCTCGTTGTCTTTGCGCACGGGCGAGTAAATGGCCACCGCGTCGTACAGGCCGTGGAGGTTGTGTTTTAGGGCAATTTCGGGGTCGCTCCAAGTCAGCCCTCCGTCGTCGGAGTAGATTTTGTAGATGACCGATTTGCGTAGGGTGGCACCTTGACCCTCCTCGTCGGGGTAGAGGAAACGCCCGTCATCGTCGAACAGGGCCATCAGGCGGCCGTTATGAAGCCGCACCAGACTTGAAACCCGAAATCCTCCGAACGGGTTGACGGAATGAAAGTTAGACCAGCTTTTTCCGTTGGTGTAGGTCGACGAAATTTGAATCGGATAGCCTCCGGCGAAAAGAGCCAAGTTGCCACGCTCTGCCGGTGTGCGCCGCCGCCGCCACCTGCCACCGGAGGGGGCGGCATTTTGTCCGAGGTGAAACAACGACAGCGAATGAAGTTCCTTTCCGTCCTGATCCACCGTGAAAGGGTTATTTTCCCACGTCCGACCACCGTCGAGGCTCCGTCTCATTTCGATGCTCCGGGTCGAATCGGTTTTGATGTAGGCCGTCAATAGCTCTCGCCCGTCGGCTCCGGTTGCCACGGCTGAGGGGAAGTTAAGAGAAGCATCGGCGTATCGCGCCACATCGAAGGTGTTGGTGGCGATCCGCCGGGCATCCAACAGGAACGTCTCGCCCGGTGGGTCGAACAGGACACGATAGGGCTGTGCGCAGAGGGTCGCCGCGCCGAGCCAGAAAAAGAGGAATATAACGACTATTCGTTGCATCGTTTACGCCCGCCCAACAGCAGACCCAAAATAAGAAGAAGATAACCCGCGATAAACAATTTTTCACCGCCCGCCCGTCCTTTTGCCGCGACATATTCCAACCCCGAATGCACCCCAGCTTTTTCGAAATCGGGCATCTGACGCAGATTCATCTTGGCAATGATCGTTCCGCGTTCGAGCAGAATCATCCCGCGATGGGCGCGGAGCATGGTTTTCAGGGTCGTTGCGTCGACGTTGAGGCAGGGGATCGGCAGACCGATCTTTTGCTGAAACTCGGCTTCTTTTTCCAGCGAGCTGATTGTCAGACAGACGACCGGAATGTTGTTCTGCTCGGCAAATCGCCCCACGCGGGCAAAACGTTCAGCCGTTCGCTCGTCGACCTCTTCCAACCGGTCGGCCACCAACAGAAAGACCTCTTGCCGGGTCAGCACCCAATCGGTCATGTCCTGCTGGGCATTGAAGAGGACGAAGTTGTTGATTTCCGGCTCTTTTCCCTCCGAGAGCACGACCGTGCGGGTGTCGACAAACTCCCAACGCAGGGTGTCGTACCAAGTGGTGTCGCTGACCTCGAACTCTTGTTCCTGCCCCGAGGCGCGGTCGCGGTAGATCAGCGTGGTGTGCGACTCGCCGCGATCTTCGGGAGCGACGACTATTTTCGACGGGAGGTTTGCCCCGACCTTGTAGGGCAAAAAGTCGATCGCTGGCAGGCTTCTCAACCCCCGCAGACCGGGCCAAAGCGCGAGCACGGCCAAGATCGCAACGATTCCATAGCGAGAGCGAATAGGCCGGGTGACGATCTCCCGGCGGATGTGCGCAAACAGCAGGATCGAGAGGGGCAACAGCACCAAGTTTTTGAAGAAAGTCTGCCAATTGGTCAGCGGAATCGCGTCGCCGAAACAGCCGCAGTCCGACACGGGGTTGGTCAGCGCGATAAAGAGCGTCAGCCCGGTGAAAAAGACCATAAAAAGCAGGACAAAAAAGCGGGTAAAGGTGCGCCAGAGGTTGAACAGCAACATCAGCCCGAGCCACATCTCAAAGGCCGCCTGCCCGATGGCCAGCGGAAAGCGCACACCGTCGAGCCACTCCATGCCGAAGGCGGAAAAATATTCGCCCATTTTGATCGCCCCGCTCCACGGGTCGACCCCTTTCAGAAAACCGGAGGCAATGAAGACCACCGCCAGCACGATGCGGACGAGGTGAATGCCTGCCGGCACCGTTTTACTTCGTTTGTTGTACATGGTTATATATGGCTTATTGCTTCTTCAATGCGTCCGAAAGCCTCTGTCGGGGGGAGCATTCCGCCGTCCGGCGCGGCGCAGTCGATGACCCGAAAGAGCGGGTCGACGGCGGCCTGATCGAGGTAAACCTGCCGAACGGCTTGTTGCAGGTCGAGCGAGGCTTCGTGAATATCGGCCTTGCCCCGCAGGTATTCCCGGTCGTCGCCCGCGCGGTTTTGTGCCAGGCTTTTTTGGGTGAAGGCAAAGGGCACGTCGAGAAAAAGGGTGATGTCCGGCTTCGGAATCTCGTTCCGGTCGTACTCCAACTCCCGAATCCACGCCCCCAGCGCGGCCTTTTCTGCCGGGTCGGTCAGCTTGGCACACTGATAAGCGATGTTCGAGGCCACATAGCGATCGACAATCACCGTCTTCCCCTCGCCGAGCCAGCGGCGGATCAGCGGAGCGGCCTGCTGGCGGTCACCGGCGTAGATCAACGCCACCAAATAGGGGTTTACGGCATCGACCGCCCCCAACTCCCCGCGCAGAAACCGCGCGATCAGCTCGCCATAGACCGGCGTGTCGAACCGAGGGAAGTGCAGGTATTCAAACGCCTGCCCCCGCCGCTCTAAGGCCTCTTGCAACAACCTGATCTGAGTCGATTTCCCGGCTCCATCTAAACCTTCCAGTACAATAAATGCCATTTTTCACTACCTTTACCCCAAAACAAGAGGCGTTTCATTCACAAAGTTAGTAAAATAGTTGAAATATGTCGATTGCAGAAAAAATACGGGAACTTCGCGCCCGATTGCCCGAGGGGGTCACGCTGGTCGCGGTGTCGAAATTTCACCCGCCGCAGGTGATCCGCGAGGCTTACGATGCCGGTCAGCGCATCTTTGCCGAGAGCCGGGCGCAGGAGTTGCGCGAAAAATACGAACTGTTGCCCAAGGACATTGAGTGGCATTTTATCGGCACCATGCAGACCAACAAGGTGAAATATTACGCCCCCTTTGTGACGCTCATCCAGTCGGTCGACAGCGAAAAAGCGTTGCAGGTAATCCAAAAAGAGGCCGCCCGGAATGCTCGGACGATCGACGTGCTGTTGGAGGTTCACATCGCCTGCGAGGCGTCGAAACAGGGCTTTTCGCCCGACGAGTTGCGCGCTTATTTTGCCTCGGGAGCCTTTCGCGAGTTGCCCAACGTGCGTTTTCGGGGGTTGATGGGGATGGCCTCGCTGACCGGCGACACACAGCAGATCGCCGCCGAATTTGCCCGCCTGCACGACCTGTTCGAGGAGCTTAAAACACGCTATGCCGTCGACTTTGGCGGGGTATTTGACACCCTGTCGATGGGCATGACCGACGATTGGCCACAGGCCGTCGAAGCCGGAAGTACGATGGTGCGGATAGGGAGTTACCTTTTTGGACAACGATAAGATGAAACCGGATACAACCCCAACCTATTTCGAGACGCGCGAGGAGTGGCGTCGTTGGCTTGCCGACAACTTTGAGACGGCGAAAGAGGTATGGTTCACCTTCCCGAACAAATCTTCGGGCAAGTCGGGCATCTCGTACAACGATGCGGTTGAAGAGGCGCTCTGCTTCGGCTGGATCGACAGCACGATACGCGCACTTGACGCGGATCACAAAATCCAGCGATTCACACCCAGACGCCCCCGCAGTCCTTATTCGCAATCGAATAAGGAGCGGTTGGCGTGGCTTCAAGAGCGCGGGATGATCCATCCGAAGTTCGAGGCCGAAGTGCAGGCGGTACTTTCTGCGCCGTTCGTATTTTCCGCCGACATCATCGCTCGCCTGAAAGAAGACCCCGCTGTGTGGGCGAACTACCAGCGATTTTCCCCCTCGTATCAACGCCTGCGCGTTGCCTACATTGAGCAGGCAAGGGTGAGCGATGAGGAGTTCGAGAAACGCCTCCGTCATTTCATCGCCAAAACTCGCGACGGTAAACTGATCCCCGGCTACGGGGGGATCGACAAATATTATTGAATTTATTGAGCATGAAAAACTTAGAAATCAAATACTTGGGGCTGACCCTGAACAATCCGATTGTGGTCGGAAGCAGTGGGCTGACGGCCCATATCGAGCAATTGGTCGAGCTGGAAAAAGCAGGCGCGGGGGCCGTTGTGCTCAAGTCGATCTTCGAAGAGCAGATCGCCGGCGAGGCCTACGCCATGCGTTATTACACCGACTCGCCCGACGCGGCAGATTACCTCGGCCAATACACCCAAATGCACCGCCTTGACGAGCACCTCCGGCTCATCCGGCAGGCCAAAGCCCGCTGTTCGATGCCGATCATCGCCAGCCTCAATTGCGTTTCGGCGGGGCAGTGGACGGCCTTTGCCCAAAAAATGGAAGAGGCGGGTGCCGACGCGCTCGAACTCAATGTGTTTCTGCTCCCGCTCGATCGCGACAGCAACACCGAGGCGATCGAACAAGCCTATTTCGACACCGTGGCCAGCGTCTGCCGGACGGTCAGCATCCCGGTTTCGGTCAAAATCGGGTCAAATTTCACCAACATCCCCCACATCATTCAGGAGCTTTATTTCCGGGGCGCGCGGGGCGTTGTGTTGTTCAACCGCTTCTTTGAGCCGGACATCGACGTGGAAAATATGCAGATGACGGCGGCTCCCGCTTTCAGCGACCCCTCGGAGCTTCGGCGGGTGTTGCGCTGGCTGGCGATCGCCTCCTGCCGGGTCGACACGTTGGATTACGCCGCCACGACCGGCATCCACAGTGGCCCGGACGCGGTCAAGGCCCTGTTGGCCGGAGCGCGCACGGTGCAGATTTGTTCGGCTGTCTATCAGCAAGGAAATGGCGTAATCGCCCAACTAAAAGAGTACCTATGCCGCTGGATGACAGAACATACCTTCGACCGGGTCGAGGACTTGGTGGGTCGCATGAACTACGGCCGCGTCATCGACCCGCTGGCCTACGAACGCACCCAATTCATGCGCCACTTCGCCGAACGGGAAGAGTAACCTTTTAGAAGTTTCGTTTATAAAACCAGCGGGGAGTCCATTGAAAGGGATTCCCCGCTCGTCTTTTTTTGACCCGAAGGCTCGTTACCGATTCGTAAATTCCATCAGGCCGAAGCGGTAGGGGGGATGGACATCCAACTGAACGTCATAGGTCGGGAAGAGCGTCGAGGTCGAGCGGAAACGGTCGTCGACCTTGTTGCGATCTTGCCGGACGGCCTGAAAAGCCCACTGTTGGCCGGTCAGGTTCCACGTGTTGAAGCCCCGGAACACCCGCAGGGGGATGATAAATTCCATCGTCCAACCTTTGTCGACATCGGTGTCGTCGTTGATCGTGCCGTTATACGTAACCCCCACTTCGTACTCGGGGTTGAAATCGGGGATAAAGACCGTGCGGTTGTTGTAAAACTGCCAAAGCACGATGTAGTCGTACCGGACTTTCCACATATTGACCTCAAAGCCATAGTGCATATAAAGGCTGTCGGGAACGGGCAGGCAGAAAAATTCGGCGCAGTCGTCCAAGTACGGGCGGCCATCGTATTGGGTCTCGCGGGCGGTGAGCGACGTGTCCTCGAAATCGTAGAAGAGGTAGAGGTTTTGGTCGTCCCAAAGCATCCGGAAGGCACTTTTCTGCTCATCGGCGGGTTGATCCATCCGGAAAAAATAGTCGAACGAGCGCACCTCGGCATCGACCCAGCTTGCCTCGTCCATCTTGCCGTCGGCCACAATCGGCCCTTTGGCACGCGAGACCATATAGGTGGGTTGCTCGCCGATCACCAACTCTTTTTCCGCTTGCGCAAAAAGCGGTAGGCCGAGGAACAGCGAGGCGATAACAGTAAAAAATATTCTCATGGTTTTTTAGTATAGGTTGGTTCTTGGGAAATGAAAAAGTCTTTATTGCGCACCCCATGGGGGTACGCAATAAAGACTTTTTGAATAAACCTTATTCGTAATCGAACGTTACGACGATCTTGCCCTCTTTCTCGCCGGGGATCACCTTGAGGTTCATCGCGCCTAACACTTCGGTGCCTGTACCCAATTCGGTCAGGAACTCGGTGACGGTCGGTTGACTGCTCGAGCCAATCAGTTGGGCATCGGTCAACTCGCCGCGCCACAGCACGGGGCCAAAGGTGTGTCTCAGCGTGTAAGAACCCGGAGTAATGTTGTCGAAGACGTATTCGGTCACCCCTTCGCTGGTCATTTTGCGGGTCATTTCGCCCATCGCTCCGAAGCCCATGCCCGGGCCGGGACGAGTGGCGGAGGCTTTAACCAGTTCGATTTCTGCGCCGCGACCCATCGTGGCCTCGGTGCGCTCGCGGTAATAGTCCGTTCCGCTGTCGAACGCTTCGACCGAGAAGTAATATTCCGGATCCCAATTCAGGCTGTGGATCGTCAGGCTGTAAGCGTCGTAAACCATGTAGTTGTTATACAACTTGTTAGGCTCGATACCGTAGCGAACCACATAGCCGTCGGCTCCTTCGACCGGAGTCCACAACAGGGAGGCATCGCGCCGATCTTGCGGGTCGCGAACCACCTTAAAGTCTTTCACGGCGGTGAATTTCGCCTGCGCCGGGTTGCCGAAAATGCGGAAATCTTTCACGGCAAATTTCCCCTCGTCGTGGGTGAAGACGTTGGTCAGTTTCACATAGCGAGCCTTAACCGGCTCTTGAAGTTCGGTATAGGGGTGGCGCAAATCCTGTTTGTTGTCGCTCTTGTCGACGATCGTCGACCAGTTTTGGTTGTCGTTCGACACCGAGATGGTGTACGACTGATAGCGATCGAGAGCCGCCGCCGCGCCGAAGCCACGACCCACGGGCACCGAAGCACCGTGACGGTCGAAATTGACCTGCAAGGCGTAAATGTCGCACTCTTTGCCCAAGTCGATGGTCATGTATTCACCGGCATCGCCCGTTTCGGCGCACCAGAAGGTCATGAAGTTTTCATCGACTGCGTTCGATGCGCGGTAGTTTTCGAGCGTCGAGGAGACTTCGACCCGTTTTTTCTGCGACAAAAGCATCCAGCCCGTGAAGTTGTTATCCACAGCGTTTTCTTTCACGCCCGGATAGTATTGCGGATAGTCGCCGAAAGCGGTGTTGGAGTACATCACGCCGTCCTTGTCGACTGCCGTCGGGAACATGGCAATTTCCGATCCGCCGTTGCCGCCGTAATAGGCAGGGATCATACAGATCGTCCACAGCTGGCCGTTCTTGTCGTGGAACGTACTGCCGTGTCCGCCACCCACTGCAAAACCGGTCGTTTTGAAAGTCAACGGGTTATGTTCCGAATAAACAAACGGCCCCATCGGGTTGTCGGCCACGTAAACGCCGTGAGAATAGGAGAGAAATTCGAGACCGATGGCCGCATACTGCAGGTAATATTTGCCGTTGTGTTTGGTCACCCACGGTCCTTCGATCCACGGATATTCTTCGGGGAAGTACTCCCGGTGGTTGAAATAGGGGAAGATCAGGTCGTCGGCACGGCGGCGTTCAAAGCCGTGTTTGTCTTTGTCGCCAAAGAACAACACCTTGGTTTCGCCGATCTCTTTGAAGGTTTTGGGGTCGAGTTCAACGACCTTGAACGACATAATTTGCGACCAGCCATAGTACATATAGAGGCGGCCGTCTTCGTCGAGGTACATATTGGCATCGCCATAGCGGTCGCTGTCAAAGGTACCAGCAGGAACCCAGACGCCACTTTTGGGATCGTCGCAGGAGAAGACCCCTTTCGAGTTCATGGAGCAGGCATACATCTTGCCGTCCATGACGATCACCGAGACTACACCGCCCGGGAATCCCGGTGCGTCGACATAGGTCCAATCGCGCATATTGGCCGAGTACCAATAGCCCCGGCTTCCGGTCACAAAGAGGTAATAGTCATCCTCATAGATGAGTACCACCGGTTCGCCGCCTCGGCGAGCACGTTCCGAGCCGACCACCAAGTCGATCGGGTTACAGAAGGTCAACGGACTGTCCGTGATTTGCACGGTAAAATCGGCCGAACTTCCGCTTTGGGAAGCACCGGATTGACACGCGGTCATCGCCATCGCACATCCGGCGACAAGCAACATGACTGCTTTGAAGTAGATTTTTGACATAATGCTAAGGTTAGAGTTTTAGAATTTAGTGTTTAAGTACCTCAAAAGTAGTGAAAAAAATAAGAGTTTGTTTGGATTTTTCTACCGAAGCTATTTTTTAGCTATTTTAGGTTCATTTTTCCTCGGAAACGAGGCGCATAGTGGTTCTATGTAACGAGTTTTCGAGGGAAAATGGGGCGAAAAGAGCAAAAAAGAGCGAGAGTGGAAAATTCCAAACAAGCTCAAAAAAAGGAGGCAATGATTGCCTCCTTTTTTATTGGTGTATGGAAACAAGGGTTAGTATTCGTCTTCGTTGAAGAAAAAATCGTCCTTGCTCGGGTAGTCGGGCCAGATGTCTTCGATGCTTTCGTAGACCTCGCCCTCGTCTTCGATCTCTTGCAGGTTTTCGATCACCTCCAACGGCGCGCCGGAACGAACGGCGTAGTCGATCAACTCATCTTTCGTGGCCGGCCAGGGCGCGTCCTCTAATTTCGATGCCAATTCCAATGTCCAGTACATAACCTATCTTTTTATGCGGTGATACAAACATTTTTTGTATTTAGGGAACAAAAATAGAAAAAATTCTCTATTTTCATACTCCTTGTCCCAAGAATGTATCTTTTTTTTGAAAAATTTCTTACTCACCGGGATTCCAAAACAGCTCTTCCGCCCCAAAGTCGCGGGCGAGTTGACGGCTCAGGACATAGAGGTAGTCCGAGAGGCGGTTCAGGTAGCGTTTGGCCGTCTCGTGTTGCGCTTGGTGTGGGTCACCGTCGCTCGCGATGGCTGTGGCACGGCGTTCGGCGCGGCGGCAGACGGTTCGGGCGATGTGGGTGAGCGAGACCATCGGGTGACCGCCCGGCAGGGTAAAACGCTCGATTGGCGGTAACGTTTCCTGCATCCGGTCGATCCGTTGCTCCAGAAAATCAAGGTGTTCCCCGGTGAGCGACGGCAGTTTTTTCAGCGTCTCCCCCTCGCAGGCCAAAATGGCCGAGAGGGTCATCAGGTCGTTCAGAATTTGCAACAAATCGCCCCGCACAGCGCCGAAGCGGTCGGGGGGCAGGTTGTCGCGCAGGTAGCCGAGGTGAGCCGACAGCTCATCGACCGCGCCGTATGCCTCGACCCTCGGATGATTTTTTTCGACCCGCCTGCCGCCGATCAACGCCGTCGTCCCACCGTCGCCCGTTTTGGTATAGATTTTCATGACATTAATATATTTATGAAACTTTTATAAGCCCAAAAGACAAGGCTTGCGACCGAAGAAAAAGCGCAGTGTACTAAAGGTACTCGAGCATTTTTCAGAGGGAGCGTAACGCAGTATTTTGGGCTTAGAAATGTTTCAGCATTCCTGCTAATTTGCCGGAAGAGAAAGCTAATTGCAAGTTATACCCCCCGGTATTGGCATCGACATCCATCACTTCGCCCGCAAAATAAAGGCCGGGAACGAGCCGCGACTGCAAGGTCATCGGGTCGATCTGCGAGACATCGACCCCGCCAGCCGTGACAATCGCCTCCTCGAAGGGGCGGTAGTCCGTGACTTCCAGATCATAAGCCTTCAGCACGCCGACAATGGCCTGCCGGTCGTCGTCGGTAAACTCCGCAAGCGATGCCGTCGGTTTTACGCCCGCCCGTTTGGCCACGGGCAGGATTAGCTTGTGGGGCAACACCTTGCGCAAGAGGTTGCGCAGGGGGGCATCGGCCTCTAATTCAGCCCGTTCGCGATCCAACCGGTCGGAGATTTGGGCGGGGGTGAGAGCCGGTTTCAGGTCGATGGAGAGCGAGACCCCGTGCCCGTCGATCAGCGCATCGACTGCCTCGCGGCTGACGCGCAAAATGGTCGCGCCGCCGATTACGCCGTTGCCAAAAAAATCGACCTCGCCAAACTCCTGTGCAACAGGGTTTTCGTCGATGAAAAGCGTGAGGTTGACATTTTTCAACTGCAGGCCGTCCAACTCTTCGTCCGAAGCCGTTTTTGTTTGCAGTGGAACCAGCGAGGGGCGCACCTCGACAATGCGGTGCCCCAGCGCGTGAGCCAGCGTGTAACCGTCGCCGGTCGACCCGGTAGCCGGGTAGGAGAGGCCTCCGGTTGCGATGATAATATGGTCTGTTTCAATGGTTTCTAACCGGTTTTTTCGACCTCGCACGGTGATCGAGGCCACCCGTCCCTCGCGGGTCTCGATGCGCAGGGCCGACGTGTTGCATTCGATCTCGGTGCCGTGTTTGCGCGCAAATTTTTCGAGCGCGTTGGCCACATCGCCCGCCTTGCCGCTGGCGGGATAGACCCTTTCGCCCCGCTCAGTGACCAACGGCAGGCCGTTTTTCTTGAAAAATTCGATCGTGCGCAGGTTGCTGAAAAAGCGCAGAAAATCCCACGCAAATGGCTGGTTTACACGCACTTTTTCGACAAATTCGTCGAGCGGGCGGGCATTGGTCAGGTTGCACCGACCCTTGCCGGTGATGCGCACTTTGCGGGCGGGCTTCTCCATTTTTTCGATCAACAGGGTGCGAAATCCCTGTGAGGCGGCTGTCCCCGCCGCCATCAGTCCGGCGGCTCCCGCCCCGACAACAACCACATCGTATCTTCTCATGATGCAAAGATAGAAAAAATAGCAGGAACAGGCTTTTGCCAACTCGGAAAATCGGCGTATCTTCGCACCGTAAATTCTTTCTTATATGTTAAGCCGGAGACTTCTGCGCATCAAAGTGATTAAGGCGATCTATGCCCATTTCAAATCGGAGAGCGATTCGCTCATCGTCTCCGAAAAAAACCTGCTATTCAGCATCGACAAAACCTATCAGCTCTACCACCTGTTGCTCTATCTGATTGTTAGTCTGCAACGTTATGCCGAAAATCGGATCGAGATCGGGCGTAAAAAACACCTGCCCACGCCCGAAGAGCGGAACCCCAACCTGAAGTTTGTCAACAACCGGGTCATCGCCCAAATCGCCTCCAGCGACAAACTGCTCGACTACCTGACCGCTCAGGGCTTGGGGTGGGAGAATGCGCCGGAACTCATCAAAAAGCTGTATAACCACCTGATAGAAAGCGAGTTTTATCAATCCTACATGAACAACGGCCGGGACGACTATGCCGACGACCTGCGTTTTGTGATCGACTTCTATACCCAAGAGTTGGAGGACTCAGAACCTTTGGAGGAGGCGTTGGAGGAGCAGTCGATTTTTTGGTCGGACGACATTGGCTTTGCCCTGATTATGGCGGTACGAACTTTGCAGGAGATGCGCAAGGGCGAGGTCGAACTCCCGCTGTTGCCCAAATTTCGCAACGACGACGACCGGGTTTTTGCGCTCGAATTATTCCGTAAAGCGCTGGTCAACAACGGCGAATATTTTGGTTACATCGACGCCAATACCCAAAATTGGGACTTGGATCGGATCGCTTACATGGATCGGGTCATCATGCTGACCACGCTGGCCGAGCTGACGAACTTCCCGACGATCCCGGTCAAGGTGACGTTGGACGAATACATTGAGATCGCCAAATATTATTCGACCCCGGCCAGCTGTACCTTTATCAATGGGGTGCTGGACAAAATTGTGGAAATCCTCAAAACCGAAGGGAAAATCCGCAAGGAAGGCAGGGGATTGGTTGAAAATTAACAACATAACACCATGCGGCATACGCTTCTTTTTACTACGGTACTTTTGATCTTGGTCGGTTGTGGCAACCGACCTCAGAGCCAATCCGGTGATTCGAGCACTTCCACTTCCGCTTCGAATATCATTGAAATGACGACCTCGCGGGCCATTTCCGGCGGGCGCGATACGATCGACTTGGGGCGTATCAAGGCGGGCGATGTTGTTGAATACGAGGTAAATGTGGTCAATCGCGACTCGGTGGCCATGGTGCTGTTGGATGTTTCGGCCAGTTGTGGCTGTACGATGTTGGACTACGATGCCAACCCGATCATCACCGGCGACACGGCTCGGATCACCCTGCGTTACGACTCAAAAGGGCAGAGCGGCTCGCAACTCAAAACGATCCGGCTCTACACCTCCCTCACGCCCCGGCCTTATACCGTGTTGTTGATGGCCGACGTGTACCAATAGTCCGCTGATTGCCAATCGTTTCCATCTATGAAATACCTCCTGCGGCTGTTGCTTTACCTGACGATTGCGCTGACCACCTTTTCACTCTGTTCGGTGCTTTTGACCCGCTTTATCCCGGTGACTTTCACGCCGTTGAAGTTTATCGCCTTGTGGGAGAACCGGGGCGAGGACGCTCTGCCGCTCCGCAGTCGGTGGGTCTCGCTGGAGCGAATTTCGCCCGAGATGATCCGGGCGGTGGTGGCCACCGAAGATAATAACTTTATGACCCACAGCGGTTTCGATTTCGAGGCCATCAAACAGGCCCTTGCCGAGCGGCGCGAGGGCGGACGGCTCCGAGGGGCGAGCACCATTTCGCAACAGACGGCCAAAAATGTCTTCTGCCTGCCCAGCCGGACGTGGGTGCGCAAGGGGGTCGAGGCGTGGTTTACCTTTTTGATTGAGCGGTGCTGGGGCAAAAGGCGGATCATGGAGGTCTACCTGAACGTGATTGAGACTCACCCGAATTTGTATGGTGCAGAGGCCACGGCGCGATCTTTTTACAAAAAACCGGCATCGGATTTGAATCGGTACGAAGCGGCGATGATCGCCTCGGTGTTGCCGAACCCCCGGCGGATGAATATCGGTGCGCCCTCGTCCTACCTGACCCGCCGGGCGGCGCAGGTGCGGCGGCTGATGGCTCAGGTGGGTGAAATCGACTTCGATCGCCCGCCGGTCGAGGAGAAGAACAAGGAGAAGAAGGAGAATAAGTAATGGAGGAAAATTAGTGATTCATTTTTCGAGGCTATCGTCGAGGCAATTTTTCGGGTTCGAGCCGATGGCTTACCGGGGTAAGTCAAGGATCGAAGCTGGAAAAGGGGCCGAC
>JAISHQ010000063.1 GCA_031262465.1 Rikenellaceae bacterium | reverse complement strand
AAAAGCGAACTTGTTCGCAATTTTGCCGAGGCGCGAAGGAGAAAAGCGAAGCTAAATGCTCGAGTACGTTTAGTACACTGCGCTTTTGCCTCGGTCGCAAGCCTTGTCTTTTGAATTTTATGAAGCCCCATTGTTTTTTTTGCGGAAGAAATAGTGTTCCGGCAGTTGCATGAGTTGCAGGGATAGGGTGATGATGCCGATGCCGATCAGCGAGGGGAGGTCGGGTTTTTCGTCGGGTAACAGCAACCAGCTCAGCAGACAGCCGACGACGGGAATCAGGAATTTCCACATATTGAGTTCCGACACTTTCACCCCCGGCTTATTCAACACCCCGTACCAGAGCGTAAATGCGCTCGCCGGGATGATCGCCAGCCAAACAACTGCCCCGTAAAATTCCAAAGGCCAATGGGCGTGAAACTGAGGCTTTTCGACGGCAAACGAGAGCGCTAAGAGCAACAGCCCACCGACAAAATTGGCCACGGCGGTCAGCACGATGGGCGAGATTTGAGCCTCTTTTTGTTTGACTACCAGAATGTTGGTGTAACTGCCGATGATGTTGCTCAAGACCAATAACCCGATTCCGACCCAAAACCCCGGATCGCTCCCGGCCAGCTCACTCCCGGTGGCCAAGCTGATAAAGAGAACGCCACAAATACCCAAGGCAATGGCCAACACCTTGCGTAGGGTCATTTTGTCGTCGTGCAGGGTCAAGTGAGCCATCACGGCAACGAACAATGGCCCAGCACCGACGATAATGGCCGAAGTTGCCCCCGGCACGCGGTCGAGGCCAACGAAGAAGAGGCCGTACTGTAAAAAAGTCTGCAAAAAGGCAAAAGTCAGCAGGAATTTCCACGCCTTCAGCACCCCCTTCAGGTTCTCTTTGCGGATGAGGATCAGGGGCACGAGCAGGAGACCGGCCAACGTAAAGCGCATTCCGGAAAGCAGGATCGGGTCGGCATACTCCATAGCAATTTTGGCTCCGGCAAAGGCCGAACCCCACAGCAGGCAGGCCAAAACGGCCTGAATTTTCAGGGAAAAATTCATCGCTGATGCCATGTAATATTACAAGGGCAAAGGTAAGCGTTTGTTCTGAATTTAAGAAAAATGGAACTGCTGAAGATCCAAAAAATAGGAAACCCCTGAATGCTTTAGAGCTTCGGTGGAAAAATCCAAACAAGCTCTTAGCCTTCGAGGGGGTGTCCGGCGTTTATATAAGGTGTTAAAAAAGGTTATATGTGGGTGTGTTTGTCTGAAATTTATTTCAGCGCCGGCACTTCGATCAGCAGAACCTCTGCGTCGGTCAGTGCCCGGATGCGGAACTCGTCGGCCTGAGTAATCCCCATGCCGTCGCGCGGGAGCAGTTCGATGTCGTTGTCGATGATGACCTCGCCGCTCAGCACAAAGAGGTAAACGCCATAGCTTTCCGCCGATTTTAGCCGATAGGTCACCTCTATGTCCCGGTCGAGCCGCCCGGCGGAAACCCACGCCTGTTGGCCGATCCAAACCCCTTGCCCGTCGCCGGGGTAGGGCTTGGCAATTTCAGTGAGCTGGTTCTGCACCATTAGGTCGGCGATTTGGGCCGCTTGATACCTCGGCTCAGCGTCCTGTCGCTCGGGAAGAATCCAAATTAAGAGAAAATGGAGCGGTTTATCTAAGTTTTTATTATATTCGCTGTGGCTGATGCCTATTCCGGCGCTCATGATTTGGATCGCCCCCCGGCCAATGACCT
Source organism: Rikenellaceae bacterium (assembly GCA_031262465.1). Lineage (GTDB taxonomy): Bacteria > Bacteroidota > Bacteroidia > Bacteroidales > Rikenellaceae > JAJQAW01. The sequence continues at coordinate 40,467 of JAISHQ010000063.1, read as the reverse complement.
GTTTATTGTCGAGGTTGTCTTGATGCTCGATCTCGCCTTGCAGGGGGATAAAGATCATCTCCATGTTGTGGCGGGAGCGTGTTCCAAATCCCTGACCCGGTGCAACGATGTAGTCGTTTAGTACCCGCAGGGTGCCGAAATGAACCCGTTCCGGGTTGAAGTATTCGCCGTAGCTGAAGGTGTGGAAGACTTTCAACCGATTCCGATTGACGTGCCCCCGGCTTTTGGCTCGGTGTATAATTACTTTCATGCGCTTTATTTAGCTTAGGCTTTGTAACTGCCTGGGTGTAACAGTTTGAGTTGTTTTAATCGTTTGAGTGTTGATGCCCGTAATAATGCAAAAAACTTGCCAAATATGCGAAAAAGGTACGGTAATTGCAATGTTTTTCACCGGGAAAATATCCCCAAACGAAAATGAATATGAAACCTGTTGATAATGAGTGTAAAATGAAATGCACGCAGCTTTGCATTTCAATATTCTCTTAGTGTCAGCCTAAAACAAATAGTTATGGAAAAACGGATAGTTGATAACGGAAAGTTATGGAAAGGCATTTTTGCGATCGGCATAGGCCTGATTATGGTCGCTTGGCCGGGGCTGACGACCCGCACGATCGTGGTATTTTTGGGCATCGCCCTGTTGGTGTTGGGGGCGATCCTGCTGATCGGCTGGATTCGCCGCAAGCGGGCTGGCGCACCGGTGCAGGTGCCTTTGGCCTCGACGGTGACCCTCCTCATCGGGCTGTGCATGACGGCCATGCCCCAACTTTTCATCAACATCCTGCTGGTTGTCTTCGGCATCCTGTTGGTGTTGGCCGGGTTGGATCAAATCCTGACCTTGATCCTCGGGCGACAGGCCGGGGTGCGCCTGTCCGTCTATTTTTACATCGCGCCGGTGCTGGTTTTGGCGATCGGCCTCTACCTGATGTTCTCGCCACAAACCTCGGCGCAGACGTTTATCCTACTCTTTGGCATCACGGCAATCGTTTACGGGGTCGTTGCGCTCTATGATGCTTACTTGTTGCGGAACCCCAAAATAGACGACGATGAAGAAGAATCTATTTGATATAGAGCCAATTCGGGACAGAAACATCGAGCAATTCGACCTGTTGATCGAGGGAGGCGACCTAAACTTTCCGGGCGGTTTTCGGTTGGAACGCATCCTCTCGTTCGGCCAAACGACCGGGGCAGGGGAGTGGTACGACCAGCCCTGGGCCGAATGGGTCGCCGTGATCCGGGGGATGGCCGTTTTACTTTTTGACACGGGCGAGAGCGTCACCCTGCGCCTCGGCGACCACCTGATTATCCCCGCCGGCCGCCGCCACCGCGTCACCTTCACCAGCGACGACTGCTTCTGGCTGGCGTTCCATTATTCGGAGAAGTAGGGGTTAATTTCACCCCAAATCACTATATTTGCTTTATGAAAGCAAGTGAAATAACCGCCCTCTTCAATCAGTTCGAAGCGGCGGCATCGGAATTTCAGGGCGTTGAGTGTTGGAGCGCCCGCGAATTGCAACACCTGTTGGGCTATTCCAAGTGGGAAAACTTCAACAAAGTCGTCGAAAAAGCCAAAGAATCAGCCGAAAACGCAGGCGAAAAAATCAGTGATCACTTTCCTGACGTCAGGAAGGTGATCGACGCAGGGAAAGGCGCTCAGCATGAGATAGATGACATCCTTTTAACCCGCTATGCCTGTTACCTGATCGCTCAAAATGGAGACAGTCGCAAGGAGCAAATCTCCTTTGCTCAAAACTATTTTGCCGTTCAAACCCGTCGGGCAGAGCTGATTTCGCAACGCCTGTTGGAGCGCGAACGGGTAAAGGCCCGCGCTAAATTAATGGAAACCGAGCGCAAATTATCGGGAGTTCTCTACGAAAGAGGGGTCGACAACTCGGGTTTTGCTCTGATTCGATCAAAGGGCGATCAGGCCTTGTTTCGGTTGTCGACTTCGCAACTCAAACGGAAATTGGGTATGCCCGAGGCTCGCCCCATCGCCGATTTTCTGCCCACTATTGGCATCAAGGCCAAGGATTTAGCGGCGGAAATGACAAGCACAAACGTACAGACCAAAGACCTTCGAGGCCTCAACCCCATTGAGCGCGAACACGTCGACAACAACCTCGCTGTCCGCCAAATGCTGATGGGGCGAGGCATTCAAACCGAATTGATGCCACCTGCCGAGGACGTGAAAAAGGTCGAGCGCAGGCTGGAATCCGAGAAGAAAAAGATGTTGAAAAACAAGAAATAGCCTCTCCTTTACCCAATACACGCCTCTTGCAGGAACAGCGACCAATCTTTCCAGACGGGTTCCAGGCCTTTGGCGCGGATGGCGGCTTCGACCTCAGCGGGCGAGCGGTCGTCGTTGATGGCGAACTGCTCTAACTCCCGATCGTCCTCGTCGGCATATCCGCCCGGCATGGTGCTCGACCCGGCACTCATCGCGGTCACCCCGAAGGGCATCACCGTGTCGCGATAGGCGGCACTTTCGCGGGTCGACATCGACAGTTCCACATCCTCCGACACCAGCCGATAGGCGCAAATCAACTGCAACAGGTCTCGTTCCGAGGCGGGATAATTGGGTTGAAAAGCCCCCTCGCCCGCATAAGGGCGCAGTCGGGGGAAGGCGATGCTGTATTTCGTCTGCCAATAATTGTTCTCCAAGTGCCTCAGGTGCAGGGCGGTAAACCAAGCCTCGGTTCGCCACTCCTCCAGCCCGATCAGGTTGCCCAGCCCGGTTTTGTAGATGCCTGCCTCACCTAAGCGGTCACCGGTCTCTAAGCGATAGCGGTAATTGGCCTTGCGCCCTTTGGGGTGATAGATCGGATAACGCTGTTCGTTGTAGGTCTCCTGATAGACATAGACCGCATGAAGCCCCTTATCCATCAGGTATTTGTATTCATCGGCAAGCAAGGGTTGCACCTCGATCGACACCTGTTGGAAGTACTCCCGCATGATCTCGATCGCCCGACCGATGTACTCCACGCTCGATTTGGCCGGAGCCTCGCCGGTCACCAGCAGGATGTGCTGGAATTTGTATTTGCGCCTTAATGCCTCGGCCTCGCGGCGAATGGCCGCCTCGTCGAGAATCGTGCGTTTGATCTGGTTGCGGCAGTTGAATCCGCAATAGACGCATTGGTTGGTGCAATAGTTTGCAATATACAGGGGCACATAGAGTTGCATGACGTTGCCAAACCGCCTGCGGGTGATCCGATAGCTTTTGGCGGCCATCTCCTTCAGGTATCCTTCGGCGGCGGGGGAGACCAGCGCGGCAAAATCGTCCATCGTGATGCGCTCCTTTTCCAGCGCGCGGGCGACATCGGCGGGGGTCGAGGCGTAGATTTGCCGCGTCACCGCATCCCAATCGTATTCCTGAATCTTATCGTAAAACGTGCTCATTTCTATAACAAATCAATCTCATCCAAAAAAGCAGTCATCGGGCTGGAGGCCTGCGCGCCCTCCACGACCGGGGCGAGCGACGCTTCAAAAGCCATGCGCCCGGCCTCTACCGCCATGCGGAACGCTTCGGTCATCTCGACCGGGTTTTTCGACACGGCAATGGCTGTGTTGACCAACACGGCATCCGCGCCCATCTCCATGGCCTCGGCCGCGTGGGAGGGGGCACCAATCCCGGCATCGACCACCACCGGAACCCGGCTCTGTTCGATGATTATTTTCAGTAATTCCCGGGTTGCCAATCCTTTGTTCGACCCGATCGGCGCGCCCAAGGGCATCACACAGGCCGTCCCGACATCCTCCAACCGTTTGCACAACACCGGGTCGGCGTGGATGTACGGCATCACCACAAAGCCCTGTTTGGCCAACTCTTCGCAGGCCTTGAGCGTCTCGATCGGGTCAGGGAGCAGGTAACGCGGGTCGGGGTGAATCTCTAATTTGACAAAATTAGTTTCGAGGGCTTCGCGCGCCAATTGTGCGGCAAAAACGGCCTCGCGGGCGTTGCGCACGCCGGAAGTGTTGGGCAACAGGCCGACACCGGTCTGGCTCAGGTGCCCTAACAGGTCGTCGTGGGCTGATTCGTCGAGTTCGACCCGTTTGAGGGCAACGGTGACCAATTGGCTTCCGCTGGCCACCACGGCGCGGCGCATCAGGTCGTTGGAACTGAATTTCCCTGTCCCCAAAAAGAGACGCGACGAGAACTCCCGCTCGCCAATTTGTAACGTTTTCATATTATAAGTCTAAAATATCTGCTAAAAATTGCCGGGTCGTCTCCTCGGGGTTTTCGGCCCGGCTGATTGCTCCGGAAAGTGCATAATAACGCACCCCGACGCGGTTCAGTTCGGCGATGTCGAACAAGGTGATCCCGCCAATGGCCACCACCGGCAGGGTGATGCCGTGCGCGTTCATTTGCGAGAGGATGCGGCGATACCCCTCCGCGCCCAACACCGGGGCAAGGTTTTTTTTGGTGGCGGTAAAGCGGTAAGGCCCCAGACCGATGTAGTCGATCGGCGAGCCGTTCAGCCGCTCGATCTCCTCAAACGTGTTGGCCGTACAGCCGATGATCTTCTCCGCGCCCAACATCGCTCGCGCCTGCTCGGGCGAGAGGTCTTCGCGACCGAGGTGCACCCCGTCGGCCCCGATCTGTCGGGCGATCGGCGGGTGGTCGTTGAGGATAAAAACCGCGCCGTACTCCCGACAAAGGGCCAACACCGCGCTTCCCGCCTCGACGATTTCCTGCACCGAAGCCTCTTTCATCCGCAACTGCACCCAGCGTCCGCCTCCCTCCAAAAAGGAGCGAACCTCGGCCAAAATCTCCGGCAGGGTCTGCTTTTGCGTGATGAGTTGCAGGGGCAGTTTTTTTACGATTTCGTTCCGTTCCATGCCTCGACGAGTTTTTTATACCGTTCGACCGTTCGGCCGATCTCTATCTTTCCGTTTCGCGTCTCCCAGATGCTTCCAATGGCCGCCGCCCCCTCGAAGCCCCAGCGGCGGGCCGAGCCGATGTTCGCGACGGTGATCCCGCCCAAAGCCACCACCGGCGGGCGATCGGTATCCTCCAACAGCACACGCAGTTGCTCCTCGGCAAAAGCGGCTTTGTACCCCGCTTTGGAAACCGAGTCGAAAATCGGGCTGAGGAAGAGGTAATCGGCGTGACCCATGCACGATTTGACCGTCATCCAATCGTGTGCCGAGGCGCTTTTTCGACTGCCTCCACCCTCGCGGGCGATCTCCTCGGGGCGATAATGCACACCGCCCAAGCCGAAGACCCCAGCCAAATGGGGGTGATAGTGGATCGTCAGGTGATAGAGCACCTCCGGATGAATGGTGATCAGCAGGTCGCACAGCGCGTTTTCCGTCGCTCCCGGGTGGCGCAGGTGGATGATCTGCGCACCATTTTCGACCAGAGCAAACAACGCCCGCGCCTCGTTCGGAAAAATCTCCTCAGGCGTGATAACGATCGGGTGATGTTGATGATAGTGCATTGACTATCAGCCACCTCGAGTGGCTCGGATGATGGTGATTGAACACCCTTCGGAGAGGGGTGTATCGCCCCACGCCCCACGCGGAACGACCGATGAGCCGAGAGCCACGGCCACCCCCCCGGTTTCGGGCAGGCGTTCGGCGATCAGCTCGGCCAACGTGGCCGCGCCGGTGGTGATTTTTTCGTTGTTCAGGAATACTTCCATAATAAGCACGAAATTAAATAATTACGGAAGCGGGAACAGGTCTTGAATGAAGATCTTCCTACGGCGGTACGAACCGCATCAGGTCTCGGAGGCCGTACCATTGTTATATATGATATGCCTCACAGGGTATCATCTCAGCCGTTCCTTTTTCACGGGTACGGCACCCCTGTCTTCCTATGATGGGACAAATATAACGAAGTTTATTTATTTTTCCGAATTGTCGTCCGATGGTGCTTGGTAGAGTTCCTTTTCTTTAATGATTACTCTGTCATAATAGGACATCAGCAGCGAGGTGAGCGGAATGGCGATAATCAAGCCCAAAAATCCGAGCAAAAGCCCCCAAACCGAGAGCGAAAGGAGGATCAGTGCCGGGTTCATGCCGGACATTTTGCCCTGTATCTTGGGGACGATAAATCCGTCCTGAATCACCTGAACCACACCGAAAACGATCGTCGCCGAGAGGACGATCCACCCAAAATTGCCCCCGGTGGCCACCGCCTTGAGCGCACACAACAACAGGGCAGGGATATACCCCAGGATTTGCAGATAAGGGATGAAGTTGAGGATGCCGATGAATATCCCCAACAGAATGCCCAACGGAAGCCCGATCAGAGCAAACCCGGTGGAGTACAACACCGTGACGCAGAGCACGACCAGAGCCTGTCCCCGGAAATAGCGGTTCATGGCGATTTTCAGGTCGTGGAGCACCATCAGCACCGTGTTTTTGTACTTGGGCGGCAACAGTTCGGGGAAGCCCCGGACGATCTTGTCGAAGTCGATCAGGATAAAAACCATGTACAGCAAGACCAAAAACACCACCCACACCCAGCCCAACACGCTGACCGACCCGGAGAACACCCGTCCGACCCACGTGCCCGCCCGGTTGAGAATCTCTTCGATGTCGCCCCGCGTCAGGTTGCGGGCAATCTCGTCGAAATCAATGTGTTGGTTGATGAAATCGACCCACGCAGAGGGAAGAATGCGGATTTGCCCCGACTCGTTGCGGAAATAGTCCATGATCTCCACAAAACGGCTCAACTCGTTGGTGATGTAGGGCCACAGGGCGTAAAACACACCGACGATCACCCCGGCGGTGGCCACCAGCGCGAGACCGATCGACAGGCCCCGGCTCTTGATCCGGAGTTTGTATTGACAAAATTCGACCAGCGGGTTAATCAGATAGGCCAGCAACCAGCCGATCAAAAAGGGCAACAGGGCCCCGCTGATGCTCTTGACCAGCAGGTAGAGGCCGATCACGATGGCGATCGAGATCAGGATGCGCACCACCCGGTCAAAGGTGTAGGGTTTTTCTGCAAAATTCATCACCAAAAGGCTTTTCGCAAACTTACTCATTTTTCTTCTTCTTTCTTTTATCCTAAAAGAAAGAAGCAAAGAAATGCAGAAAAGACCTACCACCCCGCCCGTTGGGCACCCCTCCTTCCAGAAGGAGGGGAATTACACAGAAAATCTCCTCCTTCTCCGAAGGAGGAGTACCCGAGCCGAAAGGCGAGGGGGAGGTGGTAGGCAAATAAAGTTTAAAGTCGAGGCAAATCCAAAAGGATTAAAGGAAATCATTACCTTTGGGCGGAATAAGATGCGGTTCGACAGCTGTTGAATATAAATCTACGTAGAAAAAATGAAAAAAACACTACTAACGGCCATCCTGTTGGTGCTGTTCTGCCGGTGCAACACCCCCCATTCCCCCACTGTGTTCGACGGCTTTACGCAGGGGACGACCTTTCACATCGTGATTCGCGATGCGGTCGACCCGGCCATTGAGGGCGATATAGACAGCCTTTTTCGGCAGGCCGAGGCCTCGCTGTCGCTCTTCGACCCCGCCTCGTTGCTCGCGCGGTTGAACGCCAACCAGACCGACACGGTCGACAGCTGGGTTGCCGATTGTATCCGGCTGGCCGAGGCTTTCAGCCGCCAGACGGACGGCCTGTTCGACATTACTGTCAAGCCGCTGACCAGCGCCTATGGCTTTGCCGGGGAGGGCCGCGACTCGTTGCCCAACATCGACTCGCTGTTGCGCGAGGTCGGCTATGAAAAAATTCGCTTGGAGGGCAACCGCTTAATCAAGGCCACGCCCGGTGTGCAGATCGACCTAAACGCTGTGGCTCAAGGTTATACGGTCGACCGTTTAGTGCGCCATTTCGACAGTTTGGGCTTGCAGAACTACATCGTGGAGATGGGCGGCGAAATTTTTGCTCGGGGGATGAGCGCGCGCGACGACCGCTGGATTGTCGGCATCGACAGCCCCACCGAGGGCAACATCACGCCGGGAGTCGACTTGCAGGTGCGCCTTCGCCTCTCCGGTCGGGGGCTGGCCACCTCGGGCAATTACCGCAAATTTTACGAAGACCCCGCCGGGCGCAAAATTGTTCATACGATCGACCCCAAAACCGGCCAGCCGGTGATTAGCCGCATCCTGTCGGTCACGGTGATCGCTCCGGATGCCGCCACCGCCGATATGTACGGCACCTATTTTATGGTGGCCGGGGTCGAAAAAACGGCCGGATTTTTGAATCGTCATCCCGAGGTCGATGCTTATGTGATCTACACCGATCCGGGGAGCGACGCGCCTCAAATCATGGTCACTCCGGGCATAGAAATTGTTAAATCGACGGAATGAAAAAGGTAAAACTGATATACAACCCCCGTTCGGGCGGGGGGCGCGTTGCGGCCGCGTTGGACGAGATCATCGCCATTTACCAACGCCGGAGCTACGCGCTCGTCCCCTTTCGGCTCACTTTCGGCGCGGACGACCGGGCGATGCTCGCCGACCTCGGCGAGGGATACCACCACCTGCTGATCGCCGGGGGTGACGGGACGATCAATTATGTGGTCAATCTGCTGAAAAATAACGCGATAGATATTCCCGTGGCTGTCCTTCCCACCGGCACAGCCAACGACTTTGCCCGTCTGCTCAACCTGCCGGCCGATATTCCGACGGCCTGTCGACAGATTTTGGCGGGAGAAATCCGCTCGGTCGATTTGGGATGCGCCAACGGACGCTATTTTGTCAATGTCTTCAGCAGCGGCCTCTTTACCGACGTGTCGCAGAAAACGCCGACCCTGCTGAAAAATACCTTTGGCAAGCTGGCCTATTACATGAGTGGGCTGGGGGAGGTGCCCAATTTCCGGAAGATGCAAATTCGCTGTGAGGCCGACGGGGAGAGCGTTTACGACGGCTCGGCACTCATGTTCTTCGTTTTCAACGGCAAAACGGCGGGCAACCTCAAAATCGGCTACCTGTCGGACATCGACGACGGCCTGTTGGACGTGCTCATCGTCAAAGGCGACAACATCGTGGAGACCATCCGCACGGTGACGGCTTTCCTCGGCCACCCGCAGGATCATTACCCCAAAGATATTGTCCACGTGCGAAGCGGCGACCTGCACATCGCCTCGCTCCACAACGAAACAACCGACATGGACGGACAATCCGGCCCCGATTTCCCCCTGCACATCACCTGCCAACCCCGCGCACTGCGCGTGCTCTGCCCCAAAACGGATGTCCCGAAACGACGGCGCGTTCCCCATCCGGGCAGAAAGAGAAAAGGGGAATAACCCCTTGTCTGGTAAGAGTTTATTTGGGGTTTTCTGTGAAAATATTGTCTCTTCTCATGAAAAGGGATCGGATAAGCCAACCCAAAAGCGGCTGTCTCGAAACTCCGAGACAGCCGCTTTGTTATCTAAATCGCAAGAAATACAAGTAATTATTTTCCTTGCAGGTATGCGTCAATCGCTTTGGCGGCGGTTCGTCCTGCCCCCATGGCCAAGATGACCGTGGCCGCGCCTGTCACCGCATCGCCCCCGGCAAATACGCCCGGGCGGGTTGTGACACCCGACTCGTCGGCGATTAGGCCGCCCCAGCGGTTGGTCTCCAAGCCCTCGGTCGTGGTCGAAATCAGCGGGTTGGGCGAGGTGCCCAGCGCCATGATCGCCACGTCGCACGGGATGTCGAACTCCGATCCGGGAACTTCGACCGGTCGCCGCCGTCCCGATGCGTCAGGCTCGCCCAACTCCATGCGCACACAGCGCAGGGCCGTCACCCAGCCGTCGGCATCGCCGATCACCTCGACCGGGTTGGTCAGCATCTCGAAACGGATGCCCTCCTCTTTGGCGTGGTGTACCTCTTCGAGGCGCGCCGGAAGCTCTTTTTCCGCACGGCGATAGACGATCGAAGCCTCTGCTCCGAGCCGTTTGGCTGTCCGCACAGCGTCCATTGCCACGTTGCCGCCACCGACCACGGCCACCCGCTGTCCCACATAGAGGGGGGTGTCGTAAGTCGAATCGAAGGCTTTCATCAGGTTGGCGCGGGTCAGAAATTCGTTGGCCGAAACCACGGCGTTGAGGTTCTCGCCCGGAATGTTCATGAAGCGGGGAAGCCCTGCACCCGAGCCGACAAAGACCGCCTGATAGCCCTCTTCGTCCATCAACTCGTCGATCGTCACCGTGCGGCCCACGACCACATCGGTCTCGATCTTTACGCCCAATTTCTTCACATTTTCAACCTCTTTGGCCACAATGGCGTTTTTGGGCAGACGAAATTCGGGGATGCCGTATTCCAACACACCGCCCGCCCGGTGGAGTGCCTCGAAGATCGTCACCCCATAGCCCAATTTGGCCAAATCGGCGGCGGCGGCCAGCCCGGCAGGCCCACTGCCGATGACAGCGACTTTCATGCCGTTGGCGGGTGCTTTTTCCGAGAGGTCGATCTGGTTTTCGTGACCCCAATCGCCGACAAAACGTTCGAGCTTGCCGATCGAAACCGGTTCGCCCTTGACTCCCAAGATGCAAGAGCCTTCGCATTGGGTCTCCTGCGGGCAGACCCGTCCGCAGACCGAGGGCAAGAGGCTATCTTGGGCGATCACCTTGGCGGCGGCCAGAAAATCGCCGTTGTTCACCGCGTTGATAAATTGCGGAATTTGGATCGAAACCGGGCACTGTTCGACACAGCGCGGCTTTTTACATTGGATACAGCGGGAGGCTTCGAGCATCGCCTCCTCGGCGTTGTACCCATACGATACCTCTTCAAAATTGGTGGCCCGCACAGCCGGGTCTTGTTCCCGAACAGGGACACGTGGTATTTTGTTTGCCATAATTAACGTTACTCTTTGTCTAAACCGATATTACATTTATGTCCCTCCGCCCGTTGCGTTTCCATTTTGGCGATGCGGCTGTCGAGACTTTTGTACATATTTTGGCGGCGCATGGCTTCGTCGTAGTCGACCAAGTGGCCGTCAAATTCGGGGCCGTCGACGCAGGTGAAATAGATGCGGTCGCCGACTTTCACCCGGCAGGCTCCGCACATCCCGGTGCCGTCGACCATCAGGCTGTTGAGGCTCACGATCGTCTTGATGCCGTAGGCTTTAGTCGTCAGCGCCACAAATTTCATCATAATCATCGGGCCGATCGCCACAACCACGTCATACGTTTTTCCCTGGTTGTCGATCAGGTCTTTCATGCAGTCGGTGACCATCCCGTGGAAGCCCTCGCTGCCGTCGTCGGTGGCGATGTAGAGGTTTTTGGCCACGGCCTTCATCTCGTCCTGAAAGATCAAGAGGTCTTTGTTTTTAGCCCCCACGATCACATCGGCCGGTGCGCCCTGTTCGTAGAGCCATTTGACTTGCGGATAGACCGGAGCGGTGCCCAGCCCCCCGGCGATGAAGAGGATGTTTTTGCCCTTCAGTTCGTCGATGCTTTCATAGACAAATTCCGACGGGTGACCCAGCGGCCCGACCACGTCGGTAAAACTTCCGCCCTCGGGCACTTCACAGATTTTCCGGGACGAATCCCCGACGACTTGGGTGACCAGCGTGATCCATCCGGCCTGTCGGTCGTAGTCGCTGATAGTGAGCGGGATACGCTCGCCTTTCTCGCCGACTCTCACGATCACGAACTGTCCCGGTTTGGCCGATTTGGCGATGCGCGGGGCATGGACGTTGGTCAGCACGATATTCGGAGCTAAGACCTCTCTTTTTACGATTTCAAACATTGTTCAGGTATGCTTAAGTTATTAGGATTTAGGATTTTATTCTACATTGGCACCCAAACGCAATTCGCGCATCGGGCGTTCCGGGTCGTTGACCACCAGCGAGATGGTTTCGCTCATCCGCTCGGGGCGAGTGGGGGTTTTCAGCGTGGCCGTCAGGGTGATGGTCTCTCCGGGGGCGATGCTCGTTTGGGGCAGGGTGTAGGTGATCCGATTGCTGCTGGTCGCCACCCGGCGGACGATCAACGGCCTGCCGCCGCTGTTGGTGATCCGGAAGGTCTGGGTCAGCGTCTTGTTTCGACCGACAGTTCCGAAGTGATAGAATTGCGAGGAAAAATTAGCCTTTGGGGCGTTGGCTTTTTCGGCCTCGGAGAGGGTCGAAAAGTCGTCCGTTGCCGTGGCATAGGCCGAAATGGGGCGCGTGGCCACTTGCCCGTTGGCTGTCAACAAGAAAGCGGTGGAGAGCTGTCCATAGACCTCGGCACCGGTCAGGTCGTAAGTAAAAATGACCGTCCCGCGCCCTTGTGGAGCCAATGTGGCGGGGTTGAACTCGATTTTATAGAGATTTGCAGGCGTTGTGGTCTGGTCTGTCGCCCGGTAGCCCAATTGCAGGGGGGCGGTGCCGTTGTTGACGATCTCCAGCGTCTGGAATTTCTTCGTGCCTTTGCCCATGTATCCGTATATCAGGTTGTTGGAAGCGGCGCGCAGGCCGTTGGTCGTCAGGTCGAACGGAAAGAGGTCTTCGATGGTCTTGGGCCGGGCGATCACCTCGCCCTGAACGGTGAGCCGCACCTGATCGCGCCGGTTGTTGCTGGTGACGATGATCGGCGAGTTGAAGACCCCCGGACGCCCCGTCGGGTCGAAACTCACCCGGATGATTCCCGACCGCCCCGGCAGAACAGGCTCCTTGTTGTATTCCGGCGTGGTACAGCCGCAGGTGGTCGAGATGTTCTCGATGATAAAGGGCGCGGAACTGCTGTTGGTAAATTCAAAGGTATAGGTGACCGGCCCGTCCGTCTCCTGAATCTTCCCGAAGTCGTGGGTCAGCGTTTTGTACGTCGCTTGGGAGCTGTTGCCCGTCCTGTTGGCCGTCTGCGCCCCGAAAAAAGAGAGCGGTAGAAGTGTCAGTACACCGGCTAAAAAGCCTGTAAGAAGTTGTTTCATGTTATACCCTTTTTTATATGGTGTACAAAGGTAGTTTTTTGCACCCACTTTATCAAGCGATTTAATCCTGCTTCTTGCGTTTCGGATTTTCCGGAAACCACCCCTTGCGCACGCGCTCCCGCTGTTCGAAAACCTCCTTGACTGTCCAAAACGAGGTGAACGAGAAAACCCCGCCGATGGCCGACAGGATGATGTTGCCCGTCCAGAGCGAGAGCACCAGCCCGGCGATCCCGAGAATGAAAAAAATCCACCAGCACCGGGTGCCCCACAGGTATTCGGCCCGGATCACGATCGGGTGAAACACCCCGATAATCAGAAAGGTAACCGCCCCGATAAAGAGGCCGGAAAGGTGATATTGCGCTAAAAATTCCATCATAATAGCTCAGGTCGTTAAGATAAAACAAGGACACAAAGATAAAAAAATCTCTTATCTTTGCAGGATTAAGCCCAAAATCAGGTATGAGTAATTTGCAAAGCGTAAAACAGCGTTTCGGAATTGTCGGGAACGATCCCGAGATGAACCATGCGATCGAGGTGGCTTTGCGTGTGGCGGCGACCGACCTGACCGTGCTGGTCTCGGGCGAAAGCGGGGTGGGGAAGGAGTTTTTTCCGCAGATTATCCATGCCTATTCCGCCCGCAAACACGGCAATTACATCGCGGTCAATTGCGGAGCTATTCCCGAGGGGACGATCGACTCCGAGCTTTTCGGCCACGAAAAAGGAGCCTTTACCGGGGCGACCGATAGCCGCAAAGGCTATTTCGAGGAGGCCAACGGCGGCACGATCTTCTTGGACGAAGTGGCCGAATTGCCGCTGACCACCCAGGTGCGCCTGTTGCGGGTGTTGCAGGCGGGCGAATACATCCGCGTGGGGTCGTCGAAAATTCAGAAGACCAACGTGCGTGTGGTGGCGGCGACCAACATCGACCTGCGCCGGGCCATTGCCGACGGACGCTTTCGCGAAGACCTGTTCTATCGCCTCAATACGGTGCCCATTCAGGTGCCTGCCCTGCGCGAGCGCAAGGAGGACATCAATATGCTCTTCCGGAAATTTGCCACCGACATCGCCCAGCAATACCGCATTCCGGTCATCTCGCTCGACGAGGCGGCCAAACAGGTGCTCAAAGAGTATCGCTGGCCGGGCAACATCCGCCAGCTGAAAAATGTGGCCGAACAAATCTCGGCGGTCGAGGAGACGCGCACGATTACGGCCGAAATCTTGAAAAAATACCTGCCCGATTACGCCCCTGTCTCCGTGCCGGTGATTGTCCGCAACGAGGCACGGCGCGAGGAGGCGAGCGACCGAGATTTGCTCTATAAGATACTGTTCGACATGAAGACCGACATCAACGACCTGAAAAAGATGATGTTGGAATTGAGGGCGAGCCATCCGGGCGCGGGCGCGCCGGGAGAATCTGCTCCGACCCTTCCGCCGGCAAGCTACCTGCCCGCCAAATCACCCGCTCCGGTGCCTTACTTTGTCCCGCCGGTCGACGACGAGGGCGACTTTGCCGAAACCGAGGAGGTGACCGACGAGGGTGGGGCAGAACCCGAGATGACCAAAGAAAAAGCCCAGCGCGAGGCGATCGTCCGGGCACTGAAAAAAAACAACGGCAAACGGGCGGCGGCGGCTCGCGATCTCTTCATTTCGGAGCGCACGTTGTACCGTAAAATCAAAGAATTAGGCATAGATGACGGGGATTATTAGACGCATTTTGTACACCACCGGCTTGGTCGGGGTGTTTTTCTTGTTCAGCAGTGTGGGGTGTTATTCGTTGAGCGGGGCCAAAATTCCGGCCGGGGCGACAACGGTGAGCATTCCCTTTTTTCCGAACAATGCGGCGTTGGTCACGCCCACGCTGAGCGCAACCTTTACCGATGCTTTGCAGGAAAAATTTGCCAACCAGACCAAATTGGAGTTGGTCGACCCCTTGCAGGATGCCGATTTCGCCTTCGAGGGAGCGATCACCAACTACGTCGCCACGCCGACGGCAGTCACCGCCTCCAGCAATTTTCCGGCCTCGATGATGCGCCTGACCATCACGGTGCGGGTCAGCTTCACCAACCGGTTGGAACCCGAATGGAATTTCACCAACCGCACCTTCAGCCATTACGAGGATTTCGACAGCAACCTCACCCTCCAATCGCAGGAAGGATCGCTCATCCCGATCATTGTCGAGAAATTGGTGGACGACATATATATGGCTGCAGTAGCAAACTGGTAATGGAGCTTTTTAACTTACTCGAACACCCCGCTGGGGTCAGTGCGGAGGATAAGCCACTGTTGGAGGAGCTGATCGGGCGTTATCCGTGGTTCGTTCACCCCCGGATGTTGCTCTTGCGGTGGGCCGAAACGGTGGGCGACGAGGCGTTGGCCGCACGGCTTCGGAGCAGGTTGGCGTTGAGGCTGACCTACTATCCCGCGCCGCCTCTGCTGTTGGACGAGCCGGATTGGTCGTCGCTCCGGCGGCGGGGAACGATGGAGATGGTCGACGAATTTTTGGCCGTCGACGATCGGCGGATTATCCCCGATAACTCCCCCGCGCCTGTCGAAGATCTCTCGGCGAACTCCTCGGACGACGATCCGGCGAGCGAAACCTTAGCCAAAATCTACGCCGCGCAAGGCCTTACGGCACAGGCCGAGGGAATATATCGCCGTTTAAGTTTGAAATTTCCCGAAAAAAGTGTTTACTTTGCGGACTGTATTGCACAATTGACTCGAAAAAAGTAACGTAACGAATTAAAAATAAGTACGATGTACACGTTTATTATTATTCTGATCCTGATCGCCTGTGTGCTGATGATCCTGACCGTGCTGGCTCAGAACCCCAAAAGCGGGATGGCCGCCAATTTCGGTGCCTCGAACGCGGTGATGGGAGTACGCCAAACGGCGGATTTTCTCGAAAAATTTACGTGGGGGCTGGCCATCGCCATCGTGGTGTTGAGCTTGGCGGCCACCATGAGCATCCCCAAAGGCGACATCGACGCCAGCCGTTCGCGTCTGGAAAGCGTGATCGAACAGTCGGCTACGGGAACGCAATCGTTTGAAACCCTGCCGATGTTGCCGACCGCCGAGGAAGCCGCCGCACCGGCTGAATCGAGCGAAGCCGCCGAATAATACCTATTAAGGGATACCGGATAAAACCGGGCGAATGAAGCCAACTCTTCATTCGCCCGGTTTCTGTGTTCCTACCTCGCCCGCCTCTTGGATCGCTAATGTCCTAATCCGTTAATATTTCAACGTTTTTTGTCTATGAAGTTTGGAATGAAAGTGCTACCTTTGTGGCACTTTCATTCGTGTTCTGAATAAAACAAGCTGAATACAAACGAATTACAATTAAATACTCTAACCTAAGGGGGTGTTTTATAACATAAAACAGCCTCGCAAACTTTTTCTGCAAGATGGCAAAAGAGAAAAAATTCATTACCTGTGACGGCAACTACGCCGCCGCACACATCGCCTATATGTTCAGCGAAGTGGCGGCGATCTACCCGATCACTCCCTCCTCGACCATGGCCGAGTACGTCGACGAATGGGCGGCGGCAGGCCGGAAGAATATCTTCGGCGAAACGGTCAAAGTCGTTGAAATGCAGTCCGAAGCGGGTGCGGCTGGTGCCGTTCACGGCTCGTTGCAGGCCGGCGCGCTGACCTCGACCTTCACCGCCTCGCAAGGGCTTCTGTTGATGATCCCCAATATGTACAAGATCGCCGGTGAGTTGCTCCCGGGCGTGTTCCACGTTTCGGCACGCGCGCTGGCCACCTCGTCGCTCTCGATCTTCGGTGACCATCAGGACGTGATGGCCGTTCGCCAGACCGGTTTCGCCCTGTTGGCTTCGGGCAGTGTGCAGGAGGTGATGGACATCTCGGCGGTTGCCCACTTGGTGTCGATCAAATCGCGCATTCCGTTCCTCCACTTCTTCGACGGTTTCCGCACCTCGCACGAAATTCAGAAGATCGAAGCCATCGACCAGGACGAAATCAAAGGGTTGATCGACCAGGAAGAGTTGGCTAACTTCCGCGCTCGCGCCCTGAATCCCGAACACCCCGTTACGCGCGGTACGGCTCAGAACTCCGATATTTACTTCCAAAGCCACGAGGCTTGCAACCCGTTCTACGACCGGGTGCCCGATTTGGTCGAAGAGGCTATGGATCAGCTCTCCCAAGTGACAGGCCGGAGCTACAAACCGTTCAAATATTACGGTGCGCCGGACGCTGAAAATGTCATCATCGCCATGGGTTCGGTGACCGAAACCATCCGCGAAACGGTGGAATACCTCAATAAAAAGGGCGAAAAGGTCGGTGTGCTGGCCGTTCACCTCTACCGTCCCTTCTCGGCCAAACACTTCATGCAGGCGATGCCCGCGAGCGTTAAACGCATCGCCGTGCTCGACCGCACCAAAGAACCGGGTGCTCCTGCCGAACCGCTCTATTTGGACGTGACGGATCAATACTATGGCAAAGCGAATGCTCCGCTGATCGTGGGTGGCCGCTATGGGCTTTCGTCGAAAGACACCACACCGGCTCACATCGTGGCCGTTTACGACAACCTGAAGATGAACGAGCCGAAAGACCACTTCACCCTCGGTATCGTCGACGACGTGACCTTCACCTCCCTGCCGGTGGGCAAACCGGTCAATGTGGCCAAAGCGGGCACTTTCGAAGGCTTGTTCTTCGGTCTGGGTGCCGACGGTACGGTGGGTGCTAACAAAAACTCGATCAAGATCATCGGCGAAACCACCGACAAATATTGTCAGGCCTATTTCTCCTATGACTCCAAGAAATCGGGCGGTTACACCTCCTCGCACCTGCGTTTCGGTGACAACGTGATTATGTCGCCCTATTTGGTGACCACGCCCGACTTTGTGGCTTGCCACGTGCCTTCGTATGTCGACAAATACGACGTGCTGCATGGGCTGAAAGAGGGCGGTTCGTTCCTGTTGAACAGCATCCACGATGCCGAAACGACTAAGGCGACCCTGCCCGACGGCATGAAAAAGTACTTGGCCGAAAACAAGATCAACTTCTACATCATCAACGCCACGAAGATTGCCGCCGATCTCGGGCTGGGCAACCGGACGAACACGATCATGCAGTCGGCTTTCTTCAAGATTGCCAACGTGATCCCGTTCGATCAGGCGGTCGATCAGATGAAAAAAGCGATCAAAAAGTCGTATGGCAAAAAGGGCGAGGACATCATCAACATGAACAATGCGGCTGTCGACAAGGGCGGCGAGTTGGTTGAAAAGGTCGAAGTACCTGCCGAATGGGCTTCCATTGAGGTGAAAGCGGCTGCTGAAGCCGTGGCAAGCGATCGCCCCGATTTCGTGCGCAACATTGTCGATCCGGTCAACGCGCTGAAAGGCGACGACCTGCCGGTGAGCGCTTTCCTCGGTCGCGAAGACGGCACGTGGGACAACGGCACGGCTCAATATGAGAAACGTGGCATCGCGGTGAGCGTTCCCCAATGGCTCGACGAAAACTGTATCCAATGTAACCAATGTGCTTATGTGTGCCCCCACGCTGTGATCCGTCCCTTCCTGTTGACCGACGAGGAAGTGGCCGCCGCCCCCGCAGGCACCGTGACCAAAACGGGTATGGGACAAACGAAAGCCTACCAGTTCCGCATCCAAATCAGCCCGCTGGATTGTACGGGTTGCGGCAACTGCGTCGACGCTTGTCCTGCTCCGAAAAAAGCCCTCGAAATGAAATCGCTCGAAAGCCAATTGGGCGAAACCGTTCGTTGGGACTATATGCATGGTAAGGTGGGTTACAAAGACACCGTGGTCGACAAGACCAAATCGGTGAAAAACACCCAATTTGCTCAGCCGCTCTTCGAGTTCTCCGGAGCTTGTGCCGGTTGTGGCGAAACGCCCTATATCAAGCTGATTACCCAGCTCTTTGGCGATCGCATGATGGTGGCCAACGCCACGGGATGTTCTTCGATTTACAGCGGTTCTGCGCCGTCGACCCCCTATTGTGTGAACGCCAAAGGTCAAGGTCCGTCGTGGGGCAACTCGCTCTTCGAGGACAACGCCGAATTTGGTTTGGGGATGCACGTGGCCGTTGAAAAAATGCGCGACCGCATCGAAGAGAAGATGCGCGAAGCTATCTCGTCGTGCAACCAATGCGGCGACGAGCTGAAAGCCGTGATGCAGGAGTGGATCGACGGGCGCAACAGCAGTGCGGCCAGCGCGGCGGCAACCGAAAAACTGTTGCCGATGATCGAAAAATGCACGTGCTCCTACTGCCAAGAGATTTACGGCCTGAAACAATACCTGATTAAGAAGTCGCAGTGGATATTCGGCGGCGACGGTTGGGCTTATGACATCGGTTTCGGTGGGGTTGACCACGTGTTGGCTTCCGGCGCGGACGTGAACATTTTGGTGGTCGACACCGAGGTGTATTCCAACACCGGCGGTCAGTCCTCGAAAGCGACTCCGGTCGGCGCGGTGGCTAAATTTGCCTCGTCGGGCAAGCGCATCCGCAAGAAAGACCTCGGCGCAATGGCCATGACCTACGGCTATGTTTATGTGGCTCAGGTGGCTATCGGTGCCAGCCAGAACCAATACCTCCAAGCCATCAAGGAGGCCGAAGCCTATCCGGGGCCGTCGCTCATCATCGCTTACGCTCCCTGTATCAACCACGGGATCAAAGGCGGTATGACACGCACCCAGAGCGTGGGCAAACAGGCCGTTGAGTCGGGCTATTGGCACCTGTGGCGTTTCAACCCCGAGTTGGAAGCGCAAGGGCAGAACCCCTTCAAACTCGACTCCAAAGAGCCGGACTGGAGCAAATTCCAGGATTTCCTGAACAAAGAAGTGCGTTACACCTCGCTGCTCAAAGCCTTCCCGGCCGAAGCAAAAGAGTTGTTCGCCGCCGCCGAAGAAAACGCCAAATGGCGATACAACGGCTATGTTCGCCAATCCAAAATGGATTACGGGACCGAAGAATAATCGTCCCAGCCCCTTAAAAGGGGATACAAACAAAAGCGGCTGTCTCATAATTGAGACAGCCGCTTTTTTGAATTATGAGCTTAATACGCAAAAAGGATGGTGGTTTCAGAGATAGAGGGCGGGCTTAAGCCCGCTCTCCCTGTTGGAATCCATCCTCACATTTGCGTATTAAACAAAATCAACCCTTTTCACCAACGATTTTGACCATTAAGCCTAATTAAACAAACGAGGCTGTCTCCGCATGGAGACAGCCTCGTTTGTGGTTGTGGTTGTGCGGTTGCTACATCAGCCGGATGCCGGCTTCTGCGCACTCTTTGCGCATGGCGTCGGGCCAGATGCTGCACTGTACTTCGCCGATGTGTGCTTTGCGCAACAACATCATACACATCCGGCTCTGGCCGATGCCGCCACCGATGGTGTAAGGCAACTTGCCGTTGAGCAACAGGTCGTGGAAGTAGAGTTTTTCCTTTTCCTTTTGTCCACGGATTTCAAGCTGTTTGCGCAGGGCGATTTCGTCGACGCGGATCCCCATCGAAGAGACTTCAAAGGCGCGTTCGAGCACCGGGTTCCACAGGACGATGTCGCCGTTCATGCCGGGGAAGCCCGATTCGGTCACCGTGCTCCAGTCGTCGTAGTCGGCCGCGCGGCCGTCGTACAACGTGCCGTCTTTCAGCGGGTGGCCGATGCCCATGATAAACACGGCACCGTATTCTTTGGCGATGCGATTTTCGCCCTCTTTGATCGAGAGGTCGGGGTACATCGCGCGCAGTTCTTCAGCAAAAACAAAGTGAATTTCGTCCGGCAGGGTCGGTTTGATCTGCGGAAACTCGACATAGATGCGGTTTTCCGTCTCTTTGATCGCCTCGTAGATGCGGCGAACGATTTTTTTCAGGAAGTCGATGTTGCGGTCTTCCTTGAGGATCACGCGCTCCCAATCCCATTGGTCGACGTAAATCGAGTGCAGGTTGTCCATCTCTTCGTCCGGACGCAGGGCGTTCATGTCGGTGTAGATGCCACGTCCCGGCTCCATGCCCATTTCACCCAATTTCAGCCGTTTCCATTTGGCCAGGGAGTGAACCACTTCCGCCTTGCGGTCGTTCAGGTCTTTGATCGGGAACGTCACCGGACGCTCCACGCTGTTCAGTTCGTCGTTGATGCCGGTCCCCGACATCACGACCATCGGGGCCGTTACGCGCAACAACGATAATTGAGACGAAAGATTGGCCTGAAACATATCTTTGACCAATTTAATCGCCTTCTCGGTGTTCTCCTCGCCGCCCAGGATATCCTTATACCCCTTGGGCTTCATCACTTCCATCATCTCTCACTTTTTTAATTAAACAATCGAATTATCGCTATCCGGTCATGCCCCCGGAGAAACTTCTTATGTGTGTACCTTTTACTTCACCCCGCGCAGGTGTTTTTCCCACGCCCAAGCGGCTCGCAAGGTTTGGTCGGTCGACCGGGTGGCCTTCCAGCCCAATTCATTCGCCGCCAGCGAGGTGTCAGCCCAAATCTGTTCGACATCGCCCGCCCGGCGTTCGACGACCCGATAAGGAACCTTTACGCCCGTGGCTCGCTCGAATTGGTGAACCAACTCCAAGACCGACAACCCCTGCCCCGTCCCGATGTTGAAGACCTCGCAGGCCGACTTTCCGACCCCGGAACGCATCCGCTCCATGGCAACCACGTGAGCCTGAGCCAAATCGACCACGTCGATGTAGTCCCGAATGGCCGAACCGTCCGGCGTATGGTAGTCACCGCCAAAGATACTCAATTCTTTTCGTATTCCAACGGCTGTTTGCGTAATAAATGGCACTAAATTATTCGGAACGCCCCGAGGCAGTTCGCCGATCAGCCCCGAAGGGTGTGCGCCGAAGGGGTTGAAATAGCGCAACAGGATCGCCCGCAAGCCGGGATAGGCTCGGGCCGAATCACGGATAATGTCCTCGGCCATCTGCTTGGTTTTTCCGTAAGGCGAGTGGGCCGGTTTTGTCGGAGTAGCCTCAGTAACAGGTAGTTCGTCCGGCTCGCCGTAGACCGTGGCCGACGAGGAAAAGACGATATTCATCACCTCGTGCTCGACCATCAGCTCCAAAATATTGATGAGCGAAAGGAGGTTGTTGTGGTAATACATCAACGGATTTTCGACCGATTCGCCGACCGCCTTGAAGGCCGCAAAATGGATCACCGCGTTGAATTTATGTTTAAAAAAAAGTTCGTTCAGCGCCTCTTTGTCCGTGCAATCGACCTCGTAAAAGTCGACGGGCGTGTGTGTAATTTCGGCGATCGCCTCGATAACGCTCTCCTGTGAATTGGAGAGGTCGTCCACGATCACCACCCGATAGCCCGCCTCGATCAACTCGACCGCCGTATGACTGCCGATAAACCCAGCTCCGCCGGTCACCAAGATAGTTCCTTTTTCCATTGTTTTCTTTTTTTGAAGTTCCCTTTATCCTTTATAACTAATCCATTTAATTAGATCCTTCCACGTCGCTTTTTTGCCATACATCAAGATGCCGATCCGGTAAATCTTCCCGGCCATCCACACCACAGCGACAAAGGTCGCATAGAGCAACACCAGCGAAAGAATCAGCTCGCCGGTCGGCATCCCGTAAGGCAGGCGCGCCATCATGACAATCGGCGAGGTAAACGGGATCAGGCTGAACCACGTGGCCATCGCCCCACTCGGGTCGCGAATGGCCATATACATGACAACAAAGCCCAAAATCAGCGGCATCGAAAGCGGCAATTGCAGTTGTTGCGTGTCGGCCTCGTTGTCGACCGCACTGCCCACCGCCGCAAAAAGTGCGGCATAGAGCAGGTACCCGCCGATGAAAAAGAGCGCAAAACAAAGCACCATCTTCAGCACAAAACCCACGTCGGTCATCGTACTTAACATCGCCGCCGCCGAAGGATCCATCCCTTGTGTCAGGGTCTCCGTGTTCATCATCCCCATGCCGCCCAGCTGCCCGGCCACCTGAGAGGCCGCCTCGGGAGAGACTCCCCCGGCGAGTTGCCCGCCGATCAGGGCGACGGCCCCGGTCAACAGGACGACCCAAATGGCCAATTGGGTCAGGGCGACCAGCGCGATGCCGATGATCTTGCCGAACATCAGCGGAAAAGGCCGCACCGAGGAGACCATGATCTCCAGTACTTTGGAACTCTTTTCGCGGATCACGCCCTGCATCACCATCCCCCCGTAGAGGAGGATAAACAGGTAGATCATAAAGCCGGAAAGAAAAGCGACCCCGTAGGAGAGGATGCTGGAACTCTCTTGCTCGGTGTCGGTCGAGGAGTCGATCCGATAGGTCGACAGCCTGACCCGGGTGTCAATCTCGGCGAGGATTTGCCCCAGATTTTCAATGTCGTATCGTTTCAGCTTCTCGGCTTCGAGGATGTCCTTGATCTGCCGGGTGATAGCCGCGTCGATCTCCAGGGTCGATGGCTCATAGCTGTACAGTTGCACATCGTCCGGTCGGGAGAGCACATCGGCTCCGATGACCAAATAACCAAAAGCCTCCTCAGGCGATTGGCGAGCCTCCTGAAGCGTCCGGTTGTCGGAGACAAAATGCAGCGTGCCCGTATCTTCCAATTTTCCGGCCACCAAACCACTGAGGTCGATCACCCGGATTTCCCGCTGGGTGGGGGCAGAAACGTCTGAGACCATCGCCCACACCATGACCGCCATCAACCCCATCATCAACAGCGGAGTGAGGATCGTGGTCAGGATGAAACTTCTCTTTTTAACCCGCTGGCTGTATTCCCGCCCGATGATAATACCTATCTTGTTCATGTTTACCTGTTCTCTGAGAGGGAATTATTGATTTTCGGCGACCGCCCGGATAAAAATATCGTTCATGCTCGGGACGATCTCCATAAAATTATGCACTTCGACCGCTTCGTTCACCACCCGAAGCAACTGGCGCGTGGTCTCTCCTTCTGGGAGTTCCATCCGCAGGGAGTGGTAACCAACGGTAGCTTCCGGCTCGGGGGTCACCGCGATGCTTGCCTCGCCCATGCGGCGGGTCAGCACCTCAGGGTCTCCGTTAAAATCGACCCGGTAGAGGTTGGAGCCGTACTTTCGGCGCACCGCGTCGACGCTTCCGCTCAGGATGTTGTGGGCGTTGTTAATCAGGGTGATGTCGTCGCAAATCTCCTCGACCGAGGCCATGTTGTGGGTCGACAGGATCACCGTTGCCCCCTGCTGGCGCAGGCGCAAAATCTCCTCTTTGAGCAGATTGGCGTTGATCGGGTCGAAGCCGCTGAAAGGCTCGTCCAGAATGAGCAGTTTGGGTTCGTGGAGGACGGTCACAATGAATTGGACTTTCTGAGCCATCCCCTTGCTCAGCTCCTCCACCCTCCGGCTCCACCACGCTTGGATGCCGAATCGGTCGAACCACCACCGAAGTCGCCGGATGGCCTCGACCCTCGAAAGTCCCTTCAGGCGGGCGAAATAGATCGCCTGCTCGCCGACCCGCATCTTTTTGTATAACCCCCGCTCCTCGGGCAGGTAACCGATGTGCTCCACATCGCGGCGGGTCATCGAGTGGCCGTCCAGCAACACCTCGCCGCTATCGGGCAGGGTAATCCGGTTGATGATGCGAATCAGCGAGGTTTTTCCCGCGCCGTTAGGCCCCAACAGGCCGTAAATGCTCCCCGTGCGCACAGAGAGGCTCACATCGTCCAACGCCGTATGGTTTTGGTATCGTTTGGTCAGGTTTCTTACTTCCAGCATCCCTATCTTCAATCTTTCCTCGCAAATATACGGGCGGAGGCGGAAAATTCCAAATAAGCCCTATATTTGCAGGGAGAAGTCATCCGAAATAGAGCAAAAACAAAATATGCTATATCCTTTAAAATTCGAACCGATCTACAAGGAGCGCGTTTGGGGCGGAGAGAAGCTCCGGATGCGTTACGACCGAATCTATCCGGCAGACAAACGGATCGGAGAGAGCTGGGAAATCTCCGGGCTGCAGGACGATGTATCGGTCGTATCCAACGGAAGCCTCGCGGGCAACGAACTCAACGAACTGATCGAAATCTACATGGGCGATCTGGTCGGCGAACGGGTGT
The DNA here is from genome assembly GCA_031262465.1 of Rikenellaceae bacterium. Classification (GTDB taxonomy): domain Bacteria; phylum Bacteroidota; class Bacteroidia; order Bacteroidales; family Rikenellaceae; genus JAJQAW01. Next base: position 15,634 of record JAISHQ010000063.1, on the reverse strand, counting down.
ACAACCGCTACGGGGAGGAGTTTCCGGTATTGGTCAAATTGCTTGACACCAAAGAGTTACTATCCATACAGGTGCATCCCGACAACGCGCTGGCCGCCCAACGTCACGGAGCCTATGGCAAGACGGAGATGTGGTACGTGATGGAGGCCGACCCCGGCAGTTATTTCTACCTCGGGTTCAACCGCGACCTTTCGCAACAGGAGTTCCTGCAACGGGTTGCCGAGCACACCCTGACCGAGGTCATGAACCGGTTCGAGCCAAAGGTCGGCGAGATTTTCTTTGTCCCGGCGGGCACGATCCACTCCATCGGCCCGGGGCTGGTGATCGTCGAGGTACAGCAAACCTCCGACATCACCTACCGCGTTTACGATTGGGATCGCAAAGAATCGTCCGGCCAATCGCGCGAACTCCACACCGAGCTGGCCCTCGATGCGCTGGACTACAGCCGGTACGAAGATCCTACCCTGCCCTGCCCGAAGGAGAAGAACCACGCCGCGCCGGTCAAGCACTGTGCCGACTTCGTGACCAACCTCATCCAATTGGACGGACGAATGGAGCGGGATTACCTCAATTTGGACTCGTTTGTGATCTATGTCTGCCTTCAGGGCGAAGTCATCGTCGAATGCGAGGGGGGTGCCGAAAGCCTGATGGACACCGAAACGGTGCTGATTCCCGCCGAAATGGAGACAGTTCGACTGACCGGGAAAGGCAAAATCCTCGAAATCTATATGCCGCAATAGTATAATTATAAGGACATGGGGTATCAGGAAGAAAAACAACGGCAACTGGACATCCGCTATATGCGCATGGCGCGCATCTGGGCCGAAAACTCCTATTGCCTCCGCCGACAAGTGGGCGCGCTGATCGTCAAAAACCGGATGATTATCTCGGACGGCTACAACGGCACTCCGAGCGGGTTCGAGAATGTGTGCGAAGACGAGTTGACCGGCAAAACCAAGCCTTACGTGCTACACGCCGAGGCCAACGCCATCACCAAAGTGGCCAAATCGAGCAACAGCAGCGAGGGGGCCACGCTCTACGTCACCGCCTCGCCCTGCATCGAGTGCGCCAAACTCATCATCCAATCCGGAATCCGCCGCGTGGTCTACTGCGACCCCTACCACTCCGACGACGGCATCCAACTCCTCCAGCGCGTCGGCATCGAAGTCATCCGCACCGAACTCCCCTGATTTTCATCTTTTTTCAGTCTTTGACTGCGACTTTTTAGAAAAGTCGCCCAAAATCGCCCCTCTTTCACCAACGATTTTGACCATTAAGCCTAAATTACAACTATTTACATCCTTTTTTACCAACGATTTTGACCATTAGCCTAATTTATAATTCGTAACGATTCAAAACACATCGGCTGTCTCCATTCGAAGACAGCCGATGTTTGTGTTAAATTGGAATGGCTTGTCGGATTATTGCTTTTTCCAAACAGCTTCCATCTGTTCCAACGTTTTGCCTTTGGTTTCGGGAACCATTTTCCAAACGAAGAGTGCCGAGAGGACGGCCATCAAGCCGTAGAAGGCGTAAGTGAACGTACTGCTGAACTCCATCATCGGCGGATAGGTCGACGAAATCAGGAAGTTAGCGGCCCATTGAGCGGCCACGGCGATAGCCACGGCTTGTCCGCGAATCTTGTTCGGGAAGATTTCCGACACGAGCACCCAGCAGATCGGCCCCCACGACATCATGAACGAAGCGGTGAAGACGATGATGAAGATCAAGGTGCTGATACCGATGATGTTGAACGCCGACAGGAGGGCGATAGCGAACATCCCGATGGCCATCCCGATCGAGCCGGTGATGAGCAACGGACGGCGGCCCCATTTGTCGACCGTCAGGATAGCCAACACGGTAAATACGACATTGACCAGCCCCATGACAATGGTCTGAAGCATCGAAGCGTCCTTCACAGCCCCCATGCTTTCAAAGATGCGGGGCGCGTAATAAAGCACCACGTTGATGCCCACAAATTGTTGGAAGATGCAAAGCAAAACGCCGACGATAATCACTTTCTTGCCATACGAGAAGAGTTTGGCCGAAACCGAATGCTGAACCGACTCTTTGATCTCGCCCAAAATCTTTTGTGCCCGCTCTTTGCCGTTGATTTTGGTCAATACGCTCAGCGCCTTGTCGTTCTGATTGCGCAGGGCGAGGTAACGCGGCGTTTCGGGAACCAAGAAGAGCAGTGCTCCGAACAGGAAAGCCGGAATGGCCTCAGAACCAAACATATAACGCCAGCCGATGTCGTTGATCCACTCGATCGTTTGGCCGGAGGCGATACCCCAGTTGACGAAATAAACGACCAACATCCCGAAAATGATGGCAAATTGGTTGAACGACACCATCCGTCCGCGCACTTCGGCGGGCGCGATCTCCCCGATGTACATCGGCACGACAGCCGAAGCCAGCCCGACCCCGATGCCCCCGATGACGCGGTAGAAGTTAAACATCAACAGCAGACCCATGGTCGGTTCGCCCGGGGTGAAGAAAAGGAACTCCGGATAGGCCGATCCGAGTGCGGAGACGAAAAAGAGGAACGAGGCCAAGATCAGCGACCGTTTCCGCCCCAACCGCGAGGAGAGAACGCCGGAGATGATACCCCCGATGATACAGCCGATCAGCGCACTCGAAACAGTCGCGCCGTGAATGAATGCGCTCAGCCCCAATGGCCGGATCAGATAGGCCTCGACGGATTTTTCCGCCCCGGAGATCACCGCCGTGTCGTACCCGAACAACAGCCCTCCGATCGTCGCCACGAGGGTAATCCCAAAGATGTAAGCGACATTAAATTTTGCTTGTTTTCCCACTTTGTTAGTTTTTTTAGGTTTTTATAGGTTGAATAGTTTTCTTAAATCACAAAATGCTTCCAAAAGTAAGCAAATATTTCGGAGAGGCAAAATAAAAATGCCTCCGATGCCGGATTATTCGTCACCGGAATTGAATCCGATCCGGCGGCGGGTTTTCGGTTCGGGCGCGGGCTTGACCGACAGCTCGCCGATGGCATTGTACAAGTTATCAAGGTGCTTGCGGGTGTCTTCCGACAGGTCGTTTACCGCTTCGAGGGTCTCATCGCTGTCCCGCCTCAATACCTCGATCGTTGCCCGAATTTCGGCCAATTCCGCCGTGATGGTCGAGGTGTTGGCGATGTAATTGCGCATGGCCACAAATGCCCGCATAATGGAGATGCTGGCTTGTGTGGCAACGGGGCTACGCAAAACAGCCGAAAGCATGGATACCCCTTGCTCGGTAAAAGCAAACATTTCAGTGGCACCGACGTTGTAACCGGGGGGTATCACAATTTGTGATACCCCCATGTCTATTAAGTAGTTAGCTTCTGATGGCGAAAGCCGAAACATAAAATCGTCGGGAAATCGTTCGATGTTGCGGCGCACGGCCTGTTTGAGCGTCCGTGTTTCAACCTGATATAATCTGGCCAAATCGAAATCGAGCATCACCCGCGCGCCTCGAACCTCGTATATTTTGCTTTGAATGACTTGAATCTCCATGTTGGTGGGTTAAAATTGCGGATAAAGGTAATGAATTGCCCGAATTATTCAACTTGATGTCGCAATTTGCGACATCAAGTTAAAATAATTCTCCGAAAATAGGAGAAACTCTTGAAATTATGCTAAATTTGTTTTCTGTGGCTCGGGATTGTCCGGCCAAATAGGATTTTAAACTACTACTCACTAACTGCTTCTATCATGAAAAACAGATTTAAACTGCTGTCTGCCGCGCTGATGCTGTTGCCGATGGCTCTTTTGGCGCAACAACCTCGTGCCGGGCAACAACCGCAACACACGCCCCCGGCAGGGACTCAGCCCAACATCCACAACTTGGACGGTCAGGCCTACCCCCGCGTCGACGCACAAGGGCGCACCTATTGGCGTTTTTATGCGCCGGATGCTCAGAACGTCGAGATCAGCTTCCGTGGCCCGATGAAAAAACAGGCCGATGGTTGGTGGACTTATCAATCGGAAGGGCCGGAAGTAATCGGTCTGCACTATTATCAGATGATTATCGACGGCGTGAGCGCGGCCGACCCCAATGGCAAGACCTATTACGGTATGAGCAAATGGGTGAGCGCGATCGAAATCCCGGAAGCCAGCGGTGCGGAGTACTATAAAGTACAGGATGTGCCCCACGGCGAAGTGCGCGAACGGCAATATTGGTCGGAAATTACCCAAAGTTGGCGGCGTTGCTTCGTGTATACCCCGGCGGAATACGACCAAAATCCGAAAAAACGCTACCCGGTGCTCTACCTGCAACACGGTGGTGGTGAAGACGAAACCGGCTGGGTTCGTCAGGGCAACATGAACAACATCATGGACAACCTGATCGCCGAAGGCAAAGCTGTTCCGATGCTTGTTGTCATGGATCGCGGCTATGCGACCGACGCTCGTCCGGGCGCAACGGCGGCTCAAGGTATGCGAAGTGGTGTTTTCCCCGAAATCGTGGTCAAAGAGATCATCCCGATGATCGACAAAAACTACCGGACAAAAGCCGACCAAAAAAATCGCGCGATGGCCGGTCTGTCGATGGGTGGGATGCACACCTTCCAAACCGTTCTGTCGAACGTGGATACCTTTGATTACATGGGCGGATTTAGCGGCGGCGCAGGCGCAGTCGACCAAATCGCAACGATGAACAACGGTATCTTTGCTGATGCGGCGGCGTTCAACAAAGAAATGAAGCTGGTCTTCTTGGGCATCGGTGCCGAAGAGAATCCGGAACGGGTACGTCTTTTTGCCGAAGGGCTGACAGCCGCCGGCATCAAGAATGTGGTTTATTACGAATCGCCCCTGACGGCTCACGAATGGCTGACTTGGCGGCGTTGTTTGAATCAATTTGCACCGCTTCTCTTCCAATAACAAAACGATAAAGGAGCCTGTTTGCATCCTGTGCAAACAGGCTCCTTTTTTTATAAAATCCAAAAATCAACATTTATTCCATGAAAAACGTTTTGAAATTTTTGCTTGCCGCGCTGGCAGTACTGCCGATGAGCCTTACCGCTCAGCCGCAACCGCAACACACGCCCCCGGCAGGGACTCAGCCCAACGAACACAACATCAAGGGAGCCGAATACCCGCGCATCGGCGAGGATGGCCGCACCTATTGGCGTTTCTACGCGCCGAATGCCGAAAAGGTCGAGATCAGCTTTCGCGGGGCGATGACCAAAGAGGCCGACGGCTATTGGACTTACGTCTCGCCCGAACCGGAAGTGGTGGGCATCCATTACTACCAGATGATTATCGACGGTGTGAGCGTGGCCGACCCGAACGGCATCCCTTACTTCGGCATGGGGCAATGGGTCAGCGCGATCGAAATCCCCGAACGGGGCGTTGACTATTATAGCGAGCAGGAAGTACCCCACGGCGATGTACGCGAAAGCTGGTACTATTCCAACATCCGGAACGAATGGCGGCGCTGTTTTGTCTACACTCCGGCGGAGTATGAGACCAACCCCAAAGCCAAATACCCGGTACTTTACCTCCAACACGGGATGGCCGAGGACGAAACCGGCTGGTGGCGGCAAGGCAAGATGAATTTCATCATGGATAACCTGATCGCCTCCGGCAAAGCCGTTCCGATGATCGTGGTGATGGACAGCGGCAACATCGAAGTGGCCTTCAACGGACGTTCGGGTCAAACCCGCGAACAATATGGAGCCGACTTCACCCCGATCCTGCTGACGGAGATCATCCCGCACATCGAGGCGAAATACCGCACCCTGACCGACCGCGAACACCGCGCCATGGCCGGGCTGTCGTGGGGAGGGCTTCAGACCTTCAACACGGCGTTGCCCAACCTCGACAAATTCTCCTACATCGGCGGATTCAGCGGAGCCGGGTCGATCAACCTGAACGAACTGGGCACGGCTTACAACGGCGCATTTGCCGACATCGAAGCCTTCAACAAAAAGGTTCACCTGCTCTTCATGGGCATCGGTTCGGAAGAGAACCCGGGGCGTACCCGCTCTTTGGCCGATGGTCTCAAGGCGGCCGGGCTGACCAATGTGGTCTATTACGAGTCGCCGGGAACGGCCCACGAGTTCCTGACCTGGCGCCGTTGCCTCCACGAATTTGCCCCGTTGCTCTTCCAAAAGTAATTTCATAGTAAGATAAGAGATGAAAACAGTTAAACGTTATGCGATCCGTTCGTTGATCGCACTCACCCTCTCCGTGGGGGCATTCACCACGCTGTCGGCTCAACCCTTCGGCTTCCAACCGCAAGACCAGCAACCGGGCGAACCCTCGGCGCTGAACATCCGGGGTTCGCGTTATCCGCTGGTCACTCCCGATCACCGGGTGGTCTTCCGCCTGAGGGCTCCCGAGGCGAAACAGGTACAGATCGACCTCGGTCGGAAATACGACATGACCAAAGATGCCAACGGCTTTTGGACGGTGACCACCGACCCGCAAAGCCCCGGCTTCCATTACTATTCGTTGGTGATCGACGGCGTGAGCGTGGCCGACCCGGCGGCAGAAACCTTCTACGGCATGAGCCGGATGGCCAGCGGGGTTGAAATCCCCTTTGCCGAGGGCGAATACTATGCCCTGAAGGATGTGCCCCACGGCGATGTTCGCGTAAACCGTTATTTCTCCAAAACGCTCGACAGCTGGCGGAAGATGCTGGTTTATACCCCTCCCGGGTACGATAAAAACCAGTCCGAAAAATACCCCGTGCTCTACATCCTGCACGGTGGTGGCGAAGACGAACGCGGCTGGGCACAACAGGGGCTGACCGACCTGATCTTGGACAACCTGATCGCCGAAGGGCGAGCCAAACCCATGTTGGTCGTGATGATGGACGGCAATATGCGCGGTGGAATGTCGGGCGATATGTACACCAATTTCGAGCAAGAACTGCTGAAAGAGGTGATCCCGTTCGTCGAAAAAACTTACCGGGTGAAGGCCGATGCCGACAGCCGTGCGCTGGCCGGACTCTCGATGGGTGGCCTCCAAACACTGGCCGCCGGGGTGCCGAATACCGATGTGTTCCACTACCTCGGGGTCTTCAGCTCGGGCTGGCACAACGGGCAACCGAACGCCGCCACCGACAAGAATTACGAATACATGAGCAAAAACGCCGACAAGATCAACCGCGACCTGAAAGCCTTCTTCTTGGCCATGGGCGACAAAGAGGACATCGCCTATGAAAATTGCCAAATCATGATGCGCAAGATGGACGATTGGGGGATCAAATACACCTATTACGACTACCCCGGCGGACACGCTTGGCCGGTATGGCGGGATAATGTATACCGATTCTCCCAAATTTTGTTCCAATGAAAAAACTGATTTTGGTCTGTGGGGTGTTGCTTTTGGCACTCTGTGCTCAGGCTCAGTTTTCGATGCAGTTGCCGTCGGAATTGACGCCGCTCCCCAGCAACATCAATAAGAATGGCTATCCGGCTGTCACCGAAGACGGCCGGGTGGTCTTCCGCCTGCGTGCTCCCGGGGCCGAGAAGGTACAGCTCGATCTGGGTCGCCTTTACGACATGACCCGCGAGGAGAATGGGTTTTGGACGGTGACAACCGATCCGCAAGAGCTTGGCTTCCACTACTATTCGCTGGTATTGGAGGGCATTTCGGTGGCCGATCCGGCCAGCGAATCCTACTACGGTATGGGGCGCATGGCCAGCGGCATCGACATTCCTGAACCGGGGGTCGATTTTTATACGCTCCAAGACGTTCCGCACGGGACAATCCGCTCGGAGTGGTACTATTCGGAAGTGACCGGCTCGTGGCGACACATGAACGTCTACACCCCGCCGGGATACGACACCGCGACCGACACCCGCTACCCCGTTATGTACCTCTGGCACGGCGGCGGCGAGGATGAACGCGGCTGGGCGGTACAGGGGCGTACCGACATCATCCTCGATAACCTGATCGCCGCCGGCCAGGCCGTACCCATGATCGTGGTGATCGGCAACGGCAACGCGAGCACGGGCGGTTACACCGACGATGCGATGGAGACCTTCCGGCGCGAACTGGTCGAGAGCATAATTCCTTACGTAGAAGGGCGTTACCGTGCCTATACCGATGCCAAACACCGCGCCATTTCGGGGCTGTCGATGGGCGGTGGGCAGGCCTATTACACCGGCTTGCGCAACCCGGAACTCTTCTCGGCCATCGGCGTGTACAGCAGTGGGCTTTTCGGTCGGAGTGCCGATGCCCCGGCCTACGATGCCGAATCGGAAATCCCCGGCCTGCTGACCGCCCCCGAGCGGTGGAACGAGGCGTTGGATGTCTTCTACATCTCCTGCGGCCAGACCGATCCCCGGATCGAACCGACCAAAAAGGCCGTCGAACGGTTCCGCGAGGCAGGCCTTGAGGTTCAGTTCAACTCCTTCCCCGGTGGCCACGAATGGCTCCCGTGGCGCAAATCGCTCCACGATTTCGCCCAACGCATCTTCAAATAGATTTCCCGATCACCCTAACCAAACAGGTCGCTCTTTTGAGCGACCTGTTTGTTGTTTAGGGCTTAGCCTCCGACTGTTCGGCTTAGAGAACCAGCGTCGCTTTTTGAAAAATCCCCTTTTCTTAATTACAATTTTAAATATTTGATTATAATTACTTGCTTTTTTGTTTTATTTTTGTCCTGAAATCATAAAAACAAGAATCCCTATGAAAACAGTACTTTCCCGCAACAGCACAGGTTTTATGGCTACACTCCTGTTGCTATTCCTTTTTTCTATCACATCGTGTACACGTGGTATCGACATTGCCACGATTGAAAGTATGCCTGCCGGAGCAGCGCAAGACTCCGCTTGGCTTCATTACGACTATGGCATGACGATGGGTGAGCAGCTAATTGTCTTCCCTCACGGCAAAATCACCGATTTTGGGCTTTATCACAAAGGGTCGACGATCGCACAGATCGAATATGTAGAGCCAGACATACAGCTTGCCTTTGGCGATACCATTGTGCCTATTGCCTATCGTTCCTTTTCCTACGAGGCAGATCAAGGCGATGGAATGAAGACTCATTACAAAAACCTGATTAAGTTTGACCTGATCAAAAATGGTAAAGTAAGTGCTTCGGGCTGGTCGGAATACGAGCCGGAATATGCCCCAATGAAATGGACACGCTTCATTGGCGACTATGTCGGTTGGATTATTGTGGTTACTTTCATAAGCTTTGTTTTTGTACTCATCTATCTGCTTTGGTTTTGGATTTACCGCCTTGTGCAACGCAAGCGCAAACGTACTGATGTTACCAAACACAAGTTTTGGTTTGCCTTTATCTATTTGGGTTTGTCGTTGGTTTTTTCGTTTTTGTGTGTCTATTTGGTACACAACGAAGAGGAAGCACTCAACCTCTACTACCACCCCAATATGTTGGCTCACTGGTCTGAGTATGCCACCCTGACAAAGTTCATCCCTTTTGTTATATTGCTATGGGTATGTAGCATCGTGGCTATGGGCGTGGAGATGTGGAAGAAGATGAAGAGCGGCTGGTTTTTCATTAATTATGTGGGTTGGCTTTTTCTGGGTTTTTTTGCCATTGGTTTAACACTGATTGTCAGTTGGTTTATCTACGTAATGTTACCAACATTCCTGACTGGCTTGGCTCTGTATATATATGGCAAGGCTGACGACATGGGAGGCGGAATAATATCCAAGGGAGGCAGTGGCAATGATGGAATGATCGAGTTTCGTGATGACCACGGTAACAAACACGTCAGTGGTGTCGACAGAGATTCTGCCAACCGAAAGATTAGAGGAGAATAACACGAGCCCCTCTTCATCGGCTTTTGGATAATGCGATAAAAGAAGCGGCTGTCTCCCCTCGGAGACAGCCGCTTCTTTTAGTACATCGAAAAAGAATTAGAACTCTTTGGCGATCGTCAGAACCCCGGCTGAAAGCGGTTCGATGGTCATCTGGATCGCTTTGCCTTGCGGAGCCACATCGCGGGTTTTCAACGATACGGCGTTTTTGTTTTCCATGCTGTTTTCGACGGTCAGCGACCCCGGAGCGAAGTATTCATAGTCTGCCCCGACAATTCCTTTCCAGTCGCCGTTGACGGTCAGCTGGTAACTATTTTCGGTCGGGTTCACCACCTTCACGATCACGTTGCGACCATCTTCCGAGAGTGTCGTGGCGATGCTCATTTCGCCGGTATCGCCCGTGTAGTTGATGCGGTATTTCGAGAAATGGTCGTACCACAGTTCGGTCACCTGATAGTTCGGAGCCACATAGAGGTCTTTGTAGTCGAAGTTGATGAAGGCGTTGTTCCAACCGTCGGCATCGGTGCGGCGCATGAAAAGCGCGGCCGCGCCCAGTCCGACCACCGGAGTTTGTTCGCACATATTCAGGAATCCGCCCGCGAACAGACCGGTACGCCAGTCCACCGTGTTGAGGTTCCACTCGGAGATGTAGAGCTTGATGTTCGGGTTCGGGCTGTCGGCGATCCAATCGGCGTATTGGTTATACTGGGTTTGCAGTCGCTCGGGGCCGGTTGCATAGCCGTTCATGCCTTCATAGTGGTGCAAGCTGAGGTAGTCGAAGTAGTTGCCCGAACGTTTGATGAACGCTTCGTCTTCGGGGAATCCGCCGCAGGCCAAAATAGTGATCGACGGGTCGATTTCGCGCATACCCACGGAGAATTTGCGAACGGCCGCTTCGTATTTTTCGATCCCCATTTCCCACATTTCGTTGTCGATTTCCCAGTATTTCACGTTGTAGGGTGCCGGATGTCCGTTGGCCGCGCGCAGGCTTCCCCACTTGCCGGTCGCCGGTTCGTTGCAGTAAGCCACCCAGTCCAAAGCGTCCTGATAGATTTGTTCAAGCTCTTCTTCCGGACGGTCGAATCCGATGCGGACAACGATCACCGGTTCGGTGTTGATCTCGCGGCAGAAACGGATAAATTCGTCGGTACCGAAGGCGTTTTGGTCGTAGTCCATCCACATCCAGTGATCCCAGCGTTGACGCTCTTCCTGCGGGCCGATGCCCCATTTCCAATTGTATTGAGCGATGTAACCACCACCCGGCCAGCGCATCGAGGTCGGCCCGAGGTCTTTGATCGCCTTGAGGATGTCGGGACGGAAGCCGCCCAATTCAAGCCCCGTTTGGGTGGACATGGTTGCTTGGTCGATCTGGATGCTCCCGTTGTTGACGCAGATCGCGAAATCGGCATCACCGGCGTAATTGCCAGCCGAAAGCACAAAGTCGTATTTTTTCCACTCGCTACCCGGCCGTCCGAGAACCTGTTCGACCAGTGTACGGTCGCCCGATTTCAGCGATACGGAGAGTTCGCCCCGGCCATCGCCTTTGGCGTAAACCGAACCGACGTATTTTTCACCGCTCAGGATGTTCTGCGGGCCTTGATAAACGCCCGATTTGCCGCTGGTCGAGGTGATTTTCTGCGAATAGTTCATGTTTACCGCATTGCCTTTGACCATTTCAAACTGGCCGTTGCCGAACGAATCCCACTGCGGAGCGACCGCCGGCAATTTAACCACATCGGGGAACCCTTCGAAATAAACGGTGCGTCCGTTGTTCGAAGTGATCTTGATGTTGCGGTAATACACTTCGGAGTAGTTGACCCAGAATTTGATGTCGTTCACCTCGGCAACATCCAGCCCGCTGGCGCTCAGGATTTGCTTGCCGTCCCAGTAAACCTTTGCATTTTTACCGTTGACGCTGATCCGCAGTTTGTGCCAAGTGCCGCCGCCGTCCAGCCCCTCTTTGGGGATGAAGTATTTGAGCGGATCCCACGTTTTGACCGCCCGCATCTGGCCGTTGCGACCTTCCACTTGGGTTTCGGTTTGCCGGGTGATCGAGAGGTTGGCCTTGGAAACCATCTCTTCGGCGCGAAGCCGCTCTTGCGAACCGGGAGCGCCGGGGAGTCCGGAGATCATCCCGGCCCGTTCGTACTGCGGGTCGAAGATGCGGAAGAAGTACGGGTCGCCGTTGGCTTGCGTTTTAAAGGCGAAACGGGCATCCAAACCGCCACCGCTCCAAGAACGGCGAGCCAGTTTGAAGGCGCGCCAATTGACCTCCATGGTGATGTCGTAGTTGTTGCCCTCGATCGTGGTGACCGGGATCGGCTGTTCGTACCGGGTGGGAGAGTGGAGCACCTGCTCGTCGTCCACAAACCAGCCGTCGAAATAACCGTCGCGCGGGGTGATCCCCGGCCAATGTTCCGGTTCAAAGGAGCGTTCGTAAATCAGCTCCTGCCACAGGCCGTTGTAGGCCGAAAAATAGATGTGCTCGAAGAGCTGTCCGTAGAGTTTCTCGTCGATCTCTCCGGCCATCTCCTTGGAGTTGACATCAATAGCAACACGCTGTTGAGCCTGCGCGGCGAGCATTCCCGCGAAAAGCATCAGGGTAAGAAAAAATTTTTTCATAAAAGTAAGTTTATTTGTATTTGGGTTTCTAAATAGGTTTTCGTCCAAAAATCCCTCCCGAAGAAACCAAAGATAGATTAAATTTTTGAAATTTTTTAATAACTCGCCTATTTTTTCCGAAAATTAGTTAAAAAAATGGATGAACCAATCGGCTTCCGGTACGAATCTCGCTGAAAAATAGCAGGATAGCTTCGTTTGTACGATTTTGACCTCGGCTTAGCCCGAACCCCTGCCGATCGGCTCGTTTTTTGTGGCTCAGAAGGAAATCACGTCAAGAAATTTAAGTACCTTGCGCCATAATATATAGAGGTAATTATGTCATCCAACCCCCACCATACCGGCCTGAGTGAGGCTCAGGTCCTCGAAAGTCGTCGGAGGCACGGCGAAAATATCCTGACTCCGCCCCCCAAGGAGCCGCTGTGGAAACTTTTTTTGGAGAAATTCACCGACCCAATCATCCTGATCCTCTTGATCGCGTTGGCGCTCTCGATCGGGGTGGCGTGCTATGAATTTTTCTCGGGTCATGCCGGAGTGAGCGTCTTTTTCGAGCCGGCGGGTATTCTGCTTGCCGTCCTGCTGGCCACGGTGGTCGGATTTCTCTTTGAGTTGAGTGCCAACCGCAAATTCGAGGTGCTTAACCAAATGAACGACGACACGCAGATCAAGGTGATCCGCTCGGGCAACGTCTGCCAAATCCCGCAGAAAGAGGTTGTCGTCGGCGATTTGGTGATTTTGGAGGCGGGCGAGGAGGTTCCCGCCGACGGCCAGCTGTTGGAGGCGGTCTCTCTGCTCATCAACGAGTCGACCCTGACCGGCGAGCCGGTCATCAAAAAGACCATTGACCCCGCCGATTTCGACCGGGAGGCCACCTATCCTTCCGATCGTGCGCTCAAGGGAACCACGGTGATCGACGGCCACGGCCTGATGCGGGTCGAAACCGTGGGCGATGCCACCGAGTACGGTCAAGTTTACGAGGGCGCGCAGATCGACAACAGCGTCGAAACCCCGCTCAACAAGCAGTTGAACCGGCTGGCTGGGCTGATTACCCGCGTGAGCTATGCCATTGCCATTCTGATCGTTGTCGGTCGACTGATTAGTTATTTCGTCGGAGCTGGCGGGCTGGTGGTCGGCGATTGGATTCAGTTCGGCGGATTTTTGTTGAATACAGTCATGATTGCCGTCACCGTGCTTGTGGTGGCCGTTCCCGAGGGGTTGCCGATGAGCGTGACGCTCTCGCTGGCCATGAGCATGAAGCGGATGCTCTCGACCAACAACCTCGTGCGCAAGATGCACGCCTGCGAAACGATGGGCGCGGCGACCGTCATCTGTACCGACAAAACGGGGACGCTGACCCAAAACCGGATGAAGGTCTATGCCGCCAATTTTTACGGCGCGGAGGACATCACCGATATGATCAAGGAGGGCATCGCCGCCAATTCCACGGCCTACCTCGACTACTCCCGCCCGGACAAGATCGAGGCCCTGGGCAACCCGACCGAGGGGGCGTTGCTGTTGTGGTTGCACGACAACGGCATCAATTACCTGCCCCTGCGCGAGGAAGCACCGATCATTGAACAGCTCACTTTCTCGACCGAGCGCAAATACATGGCGACGATTGTTCAGTCTCCTTTGTTGGGCAAGCGGGTGTTGTATGTCAAAGGTGCGCCGGAAATCGTGCTCGACCTCTGTAAAACAGTGCCCGTGGCTCGCGAAACCGTGCAGGCGCAACTGTTGGAGTATCAAAACAAAGCGATGCGCACCCTCGGCTTTGCCTGTCAAATTTTGGAGGATGACGATCCGACCGATTACATTCAGGAGGGTCGCCTGCATCACACCGACCTTACCTTTATGGGCATTGTGGCCATTTCCGACCCGATTCGCGCCGAAGTGCCCAATGCGGTGCAGAGTTGCCTGCGGGCGGGCATCGGCGTGAAGATTGTCACGGGCGACACCCCCGGAACGGCTCGCGAAATCGGTCGCCAGATCGGCCTGTGGGGCGAAGACGAACCCGATGCGCACCACATCACCGGGACGGAGTTTGCCGCGATGGATGACCAAACGGTGTTGGAGCGCATCCTCGACCTGAAAATCATGTCCCGCGCGCGGCCCATGGACAAACAACGCCTCGTACAACTGTTGCAACAAAGGGATCAGGTGGTGGCTGTCACGGGCGACGGCACGAACGATGCTCCGGCACTCAACGCCGCGCAGGTCGGCCTCTCGATGGGCGACGGCACCTCGGTGGCCAAAGAGGCGAGCGACATCACGATCCTCGACAACTCGTTCAGCAGCATCTCCCGCGCCGTGATGTGGGGGCGGTCGCTCTACCAAAACATCCAGCGGTTCATCGTCTTTCAGATGACCATCAACGTCACGGCCTGCCTGATCGTGCTCTTCGGGGCCTTTCTCGGCACCGAATCGCCGCTCACGGTCACGCAAATGCTTTGGGTCAACCTGATTATGGACACCTTTGCCGCCCTCGCGCTGGCCTCCCTGCCGCCCAACGAAAAGGTGATGGCGGAAAAGCCGCGCAAAACCACCGACCACATCATCACCCGCCCCATGGCGCGAAGCATCCTCGGCGTGGGCGTACTTTTCGTTGTCCTGCTCTTCGGGCTGGTGCAGTATTTCAAACACGCCGAGATTACCTCGCTCATGCAATTCAACTTCGCTGATTTCGGTCGTAATTTCTTCAATTTCAGCGCGGGTAACGGCCTGTCGGCTTACGAATTGTCGCTTTTCTTCACGATTTTCGTGCTGCTCCAATTTTGGAATATGTTCAACGCCAAAGCCTTTCACAGTGGCCGCTCGGCTTTTGCCTCGCTCGGCCAGTCGCGTGGTTTTCTGCTCATTGCCGTCGTGATTTTGGCGGGGCAATGGCTGATCGTTACCCTTGGCGGCACGATGTTCAACGTCGTCCCGCTCCGCCCTGCAGATTGGGGCATCATCCTCGCCACCACCTCGCTCGTCCTTTGGCTCGGCGAGGCTTTGCGATTATTGAAGAAATAATGATTCGGGAATCATTTCTTCATCCCTTCCGGGATTTTGCAGACGGGGATGCCCTCCATTTTGTGGCGGTTGGCGCGGTTGCGGCGTTGGAATATTTCGAACACTTCGCGCTGACGGCCGGTGAAATCTTCGGCGCGGGCACCGCTTTCGGCCTGCTCCATAGCCCATTCCAGCTCGGGGTACGAGGCCCCGATCTGATCTTCGTCCGAGCGGTTGTCGCCGAAAAGGCCGTCGGTGGGCGGAGCCACGCGGATCGA
>JAISHQ010000091.1 GCA_031262465.1 Rikenellaceae bacterium | reverse complement strand
CCCTTTCTGCAAGGTCGGGCGCAAGAACGTAAGCGTCGTCGAGCGTCTTGGAGATGTGAAAGTCTTTGAGTTTCAGATAGTCGTCCCACTCGGTTCCCGGGGGATAGCCCGCTGGGGTGCGTTTCAGCGAATTCGAGCGGTCGAGCTCCCAACCAGCTTCGGCGTGAGCCTTTTCTATCGAGGCGAGAAGAGCCTCGCCGTTGTCGAAAATTTCGTCGCGCACGCTCTTCAACACGCGGGGTTCGGGCATATAGATGCCTGAGGTCAAGACGTAGTTGGGCTTTCCGTCCTCTGCGCACGGCTCGATGTGGAAATAATAGCCGCCGTTGCCCGATTTCTTCCCGCCGGGGCAGACGTAGAGGCCAAAATGGGTCTTGTAGGGCTGTTTATTGGGACTGAAGCGCACATCGCGGTAGATGCGATAGGTGCAATCGCGCAGGGTCAGCCCGGCGGTCGAGGGGTCGAAACGCTGGATGCCTTCGATCAGTCGCTCGGCAAAGGCGTTGAACTCGGCCTGAGCCTCCCGGTAACGTAATTTATTGGCCTCGAACCAGTCGCGGTTGTTGTGCGCCGACAACTCTTTCAGAAACGAAACGACGTTTTTCATTTTTTAACAGATGTAATCGTTGGTAAAGGTAAGAAATTACTATATTTGCATAACGCAAATTGAACCTTTAAATTTTAAATTTAGCGATTATGGAGAAGTATGTATGCGATGTGTGCGGATGGATATACGATCCGGAAAAAGGCGATCCCAAAGGTGGCATAGCCCCGGGAACCGCGTTCGAAGACCTCCCCGCCGATTGGGCGTGCCCGGTTTGCGGCGCGGAAAAAGAGGATTTTTCCAAGCAATAAAACCCCATTTCCCAACGTTTTGGCGAATGTTCTTAGAGCGTTCGCCTTTTGGCATATTAAGCGCTTCAACAACCCACAAAACAAATTAACCACACCATGAAGCATTTTTTACTTTTAACATTGGCCGGCCTGCTTGCGCTCTGTGTAAGCTCCTGTGAAAAAGAAAAAGAAGAAGAGCCGACAAAGACCATCGCCGTGACCGGTGTCAGCCTGAACAAAACGACCCTCTCGCTCGCAGAGGGAGCCTCTGAGACGCTGACGGCGACCGTTGCACCGGCCAACGCCACCAACAAAACCGTAACGTGGTCGAGTAGCGATCCTGCGGTTGCCACTGTGGATGACTCTGGAAAAGTGACGGCGATAAAAAAAGGGACTATTTCCATTTTCGTAAAGCTCGATGGCAGGACTGCTATCTGTACAGTGACCGTCGAAGCTAAAGTAAATGTATTGGAATTGATCCACGACCCAGTCTTTTTGGCTTATTGTCAGGAGCAAATGCCACAGTGGGATAAAAATAAAGACGGCAAACTCTCCCCTGCCGAAGCGGCGGCGGTGACAAGTATTGGGATGGATGGTGATGGAAAAGCGGAAGAAGATAAAGTAGCTTCCTTGTCCGGAATCGAATATTTTACCGGCCTGACGTCCTTGTTCTGCACATACAATCAACTCTCTTCGCTGGATGTATCAAATAATACCGCATTGGAATATTTGGAATGCTATTACAATCAACTCACCTCGTTGGATGTGTCGGGGTGCACTGCATTGACCTCTTTGGGTTGCTCTGGCAATCAACTCACCACGTTGGACTTGTCGAACAATACCGCGCTGAGAGAGTTGTACGTTGGTGATCTATTCTCTTCGTTGGACTTGTCGGCATTTTATACCACTTTGACAAGCTTGGAATTAGAGACTCAACGCACCTCGCTGGACTTATCCCGATTTACCGCTTTGACATACTTGAGCATCATTGCCCCTAACCTCACCTCGCTGGACGATGTTGTGTTGTCAGACAAAACCGCATTGACATACTTGAATGTCTCTAACACAAACATCACCTCGCTGGACTTGTCAAACCATACCGCGTTGACATACTTATCTGTCTTCAGCAATCCTCGGCTCACTTCGCTGGATGTGTCGGGTTGTACCTCGTTGACAAACTTTTCGTCGTATGGATCAGATCAACTCACTGCGCTGAATGTATCGGGGTCTCTGTTGACCCAATTGGACCTCTCAACGCATAATCAACTTACCACGCTGGATGTCTCGGGGTGTCCTGTGCTGTTCTATTTGGATGTCAGCGGCAATCAACTCACCACGCTGGATGTGTCAGGGTGTACCGCGTTGAAACATTTGGAGTGTCAAGGCAATCAACTCACCTCGTTGGATATATCGGGTACCGCATTGACTTTAGACAATTTAGTCTGCTATGATAATCCGGGCTACCCCTTCGGATTGGGTTTTAAATCCGAAATGGCTGAGCAGGATTTCGAGACCGACGATGCGTCAAATTGGCAGACCATGAGCCATAATGGAGCTACTTTTACTGTCGGTTATACCGCCGATGGTGAAGGTGCTAACGGAGTTGGAAGGGCATTGACGGTGACCAATCCGGTGGCTCAGCCCATGAATTACAACACTCAATTTATCGTATTTTGGGGCCCTGCGATGAAAGAAGATAAATCCTATGACTTTACCATCGACATCCGTGCTGACGTGGCTACTACGATCGGTACTGAGGCTCAAAGTGCACCGGGCGCATATATGTGGGTCACGGAAAACCTGAGCGTCACGAGGGAATGGAAAACCTTCAAGATTACCAATATTTTTCCCGATGGGAACGTGGTTGACGGTACGAAGGCTCTTGCCTTCGACCTCGGGCATACAGCCACCACCTTCTACTTCGACAACTTTAAGTTAGAAGAGGCGGTTTCGGGGGAATAACCCCGAAAAGCCATTAACCCAAAAAAGCTGTCTCGATTGAGGCGGCTTTTTTTTGGCTTTTTAGCTGTTGCCCGCTATCTTTGTGGGCAAATAATTAACAAAGAGCATCAATGGAATACAATTTCAGGGAGATTGAAAAAAAATGGCAACGGCAGTGGAGTGCCGACAAGGTATATCGGGTAGAGATCGACCGCTCGCGGCCCAAGCTCTATGTGTTGGATATGTTCCCCTATCCTTCGGGGGCGGGGCTTCACGTGGGGCATCCGTTGGGGTATATCGCCTCCGACATTTACAGCCGTTTCAAGACCCTGAAGGGCTTCAACGTGTTGCATCCGATGGGGTACGATGCCTTCGGTCTGCCGGCGGAGCAGTACGCCATTCAGACGGGGCAACACCCGGCCATCACCACCCAGCAGAACATCAAGCGGTACCGCCAGCAGATGGATCAGATCGGCTTTTCGTTCGATTGGGATCGGCAGATCGAGACGTGCGACCCGAAATATTACCATTGGACACAATGGGCCTTTATCCGGATGTTCGAGAGCTATTATTGCCGCGATCGGGAGCAGGCGCGCCCCATTGCCGAGCTGATCGAGGCCTTTTCCAGCCGGGGCACTGAGGGAATTAATGCGGCCTGTGGCGAAGAGATGAGCTTCACGGCGGAGCATTGGAACAGCCTGTGCGAGGCGGGACAGCAGGAAATCTTGCTCAATTATCGGCTGGCCTATCGGGGCAAGACCCAGGTCAATTGGTGTGCCGATCTGGGCACGGTATTGGCCAACGACGAGGTGAAAGATGGCCTGTCGGAACGCGGCGGATACCCCGTGGAGCAGAAATTGATGACCCAATGGTTCTTGCGCATCTCGGCGTACAGCCAGCGGCTGTTGGACGGCCTGAACCGCATCGACTGGAGTGACTCGCTCAAGGAGATTCAGCGCAATTGGATTGGCCGTTCGCAAGGGGCACAGCTCTTTTTCGACCTGAAAGGCTCCGACAAAAAGCTCGAAATCTTCACCACCCGCCCCGACACGATTTATGGGACGACCTTTATGGTCTTGGCTCCCGAACACGAATGGGTCGGTGAGCTGACCGCTCCGGAGCAACGCGAGGCGGTGGACGACTACATCGCCGAGACCAAAAAGCGGTCGGAGCGCGAACGCATCGCCGAGACCCGGCGGGTCAGCGGGGCGTTTATCGGCGCTTACGCTATCAACCCGTTCACGGGCAAGGAGGTGCCGATCTACATCAGTGACTATGTCTTGGCGGGCTATGGCACGGGGGCTATCATGGCCGTTCCGGCGCACGACAGCCGCGACTATGCCTTTGCCAAACACTTCGGCCTGCCGATCATCCCGGTGGTCGAGGGGGGAAATATCGAAGAGGAGTCTTACGACGCGAAAGCGGGCAAAATGATTAATTCGGGGATCATCGACGGGCTGGAAGTGAAAGAGGCCATTGCGGTGATGTTCGACGAGATCGAGCGGCGGGGCATCGGTCGGCGGCGGATCAATTACCGCCTGCGCGACGCGATCTTCAGCCGCCAACGCTATTGGGGCGAGCCGATCCCGATCCATTATAAGGACGGGGTGCCTTATCCCCTGCCGATGAACGAGTTGCCGTTGGAATTGCCCGAGGTGACCGATTATACCCCCACGCCGGACGGTCAGCCACCGTTGGCGCGCGCCGTAAATTGGCAGAGTGCCGAGGGTTACCCCTTGGAACTGACCACCATGCCGGGCTTTGCCGGATCGTCGGCCTATTTCCTGCGCTACATGGACCCGCACAACAACACGGCGTTGGTCGATAAAGATGTCAACGAATATTGGGGCAACGTCGACCTCTACCTCGGTGGCATCGAGCACGCCACAGGGCACCTGATGTACTCCCGCTTTTGGAATATGTTCCTTTACGACATCGGCCACGCCGTGAAAGAGGAGCCGTTTGCCAAGCTGATTAATCAAGGGATGATTCAGGGGCGGTCGAACTATGCCTATCGCATCAAGGGGACAAACGTCTTCGTTTCGCACGGGCTGAAGGATCAGTATGACACACAGGCCATCCACGTCGATATTAATTTGGTGAAAAATGACGTGTTAGACATTGAGGCTTTCCGCGCTTGGCGGCCCGAATTTAAGGAGGCCGAATTTGTCGAGGAGGATGGCCGGTACATTTGCGGCTGGGCGGTTGAAAAGATGTCGAAGTCGATGTTCAACGTGGTCAACCCGGACGATATTGTCGAAAAATACGGCGCCGACACCCTGCGGATGTACGAGATGTTCCTCGGGCCGCTGGAGCAATCCAAGCCGTGGGACACCAGCGGGATCGACGGCGTACACAAATTCCTGCGCAAAACGTGGCGGCTCTTCTTCGACCGCGAGGGAGAGTGGGCGGTGACCGACGAAAAGGCCACAGCGGCGGAGCTGAAATCGCTGCACAAGATCATCAAAAAAGTCGAAGAGGATGTCGACCATTTCTCGTTCAACACCTCGGTCAGTGCCTTTATGATCTGCGTCAACGAGCTGACCGACCTGAAATGCCACAAACGCGAAATTCTCGA
Organism: Rikenellaceae bacterium; assembly: GCA_031262465.1. Classification (GTDB taxonomy): domain Bacteria; phylum Bacteroidota; class Bacteroidia; order Bacteroidales; family Rikenellaceae; genus JAJQAW01. The sequence continues at coordinate 70,377 of JAISHQ010000091.1, read as the reverse complement.
ACCGCTCATCATCACCCTCTCGCCCTTTGCACCCCACTTGGCCGAAGAGTTGTGGCATCGGCTGGGTCACGAAACGTCGATCGTTCGGGCGGACTATCCCCCGTTCAAGGCGGAGTATTTGGTTGAAAATGAGGTAAATTACCCGGTGTCGTTCAACGGCAAAACGCGCTTTACGCTAAGCCTGCCGGTCGCACTCAATGCCACCGAAGTCGAAGCCGCCGTGCTGGCCAACGAACAAACCGCCACCTACCTCGCCGGAAAACCAATCAAAAAAGTCATCGTCGTCCCGAAAAAGATTGTGAATATTGTTTGTTGAGCGGACTGGTATTATAAGCTACAAAGCTTATAATATCAATTTATAAGTTCTATGGCTTATAAATAGGTTTTATAAGTTATAAACCTTATATTTGCAAAAATTACAGTCATGAAAAGAGCTACCATATCAGCAGACATCATCGCATCTTCTTCCCTTTCGTCCGAAGAATTAGATCGTCTTACGCAATGGATTCACACTCTTTTTACGGAAATACGAGCATATCAAGAGCATTTAATAACTGCAAGACTGAACTTTTTAGAGTTTTCAACACTATCGGATTTTAAGAAATTTTCAATAGCGCAAAAGTACATAGACAAAACCAAAGAAGGAGGAGAGACGTTCGGAATACGAATGCGTTTGGTTGCCGGTGATCTCATAGAATGCCTCCTACTCTATCCCAATGATGCATTACAAATGACTTTATCCCTAAAGGCAGGGATAAAGTCATTTCCTTTAGACAATACCGTTAAACAGGGTTCAACAACAAAAAAATACCGAAAATTGTTCGAGACCTACGGAATACGTGCCGCAATCGGTATTGGAGAAATGGACATGAAGCTGTCCGATAAAGGAATATGGAACGGAGAGGCAATTTATCTTTCAGGGAGACGGATTACTGAACAAAAAACATCGAACAAAGAGAGGGTAACAATCAAAAACTCTTTATTTTTTGATTCGTTCAGCTTGGATCAAAAACTCATTTTTCAGCCGATGCTGTCACTCCTCGATACCCTCTTTACAAAAATGACCCGCAAACAGAGTGAAATCATATACCACCGCTTGATAGGACGTTCGGAGCAAGAAATTGCTGACAACCTTAAAATATCTCAATCATCTGTAAACCAGCACCTAAAAAAAGCCGGTTGGGGCGCAATTAAGGAATCTCTCGATTTATTTTCCTATTTCGATTTTCAGGACAGTCCAAAAATAAACCTACATTAACAGTTGACCAGCAGCAACAACAGTATGGAAAAAATATTACTCGCCCAATTTATTGCTCATCTTATTGCTGATTTTTTCGCTCAGCCCGAATGTTTCAGCCGAGAAAAACAAAGCCAATTATTTCGATCATGGCACATCTATATCCATACCCTCATCGTATTTGTAACATCGCTCGCCATGACATTGGCCTGCGGTTTTGTCATGTATGCGCTGGCGATCGCAATCATTCACTTTGGAATAGACGTTTTAAAATGCACGACTGAACATTGGCTTAAAAAGAAAAAGGGGATCGTCGAAGATCAATATCACACCAATCACTATCTGTTTTTTACAGACCAAATTCTTCATCTCATCGTCATTTACGGTGCCGTAGCCATATATTGGTGTCGAGAAGGGAATATTCCGGGTTATTTGGAGTATTTTACCGTGCCTGCGCTTTTAACAATGGCAGGTTTCTTCCTGTGCATGAAGCCAGCCAATGTATTTATCCGAGTTTGTCTTTGCTCGTTGAATTTACCTCAGACAGAAGATGATAAAAATAATCTCGAAAGGGCGGGACGATGGATTGGAACGATCGAACGTCTAATGACGATGGCTTTGGTGCTTTTGCAACAATATACAGCCATCGGATTTATTATTGCGGCAAAATCGGTATTAAGATACAAAGACAGCGAGGCAGGAAAAACGGAGTATGTACTTATTGGTACCCTGTTAAGTTTCTGTGTCGTACTATTTATTGGTGTCGGTATTAAATCAGGTGCATTTGAGTGGTTTTTGCGGCTTATTTCCTATTGAATCGGATCAAAAAATTTTACTCAGTGCATTGAGTAAAATTACTCAATGCACTGAGTAAATATATCAAACAAATCATTATCAGATCATTACATCCCTCCCCCTACAAACTCCCTGATGTTTTGGGCGACGCGGAGGATGAGTTCGGTGCGGGCTTCGGCGGAGTTCCACGCGCTGTGGGGTGCGAGGAGGAGCCTGTCGGGGTCGCGGACGGCGAGCAACGGATTTCCGGCGGGCATGGGTTCGTGTTCAAAGACATCCAACGCGGCTCCGGCAATCACACGCTGGTCGATGGCGCGTGCCAACGCGGCCTCGTCGACGATGCCCCCGCGCGCCACATTGACCAAAATCGCTGTCGGCTTCATCCGGTGTAACTCCCTGTCGCCGATTAGGTTCTGCGTCCTGTCGGTCAGCGGCGCATGGATCGAAACGATGTCCGAGGCAGCCAACAATTCGTCTAACGGTTTTTCAGGATAGTGTTCCTCTCGGCGATGACCGGAGACCGAATGATACATCACGCTCGCTCCGAAAGCCTCGGCCAATGCGGCCACCCGGCGGCCGATCGCCCCGAGGCCGATGATTCCCCACGTTTTTCCGTTGATTTCGGAGATCACCCCGCGCGGATTAAAAATGCGTCCGCTGACCGTGTAAGCCCCCTCCTTGACATAGCGGTCGTAATAAACCAAGTTGCGCAGGAGCGCGAGTGCCATGCCCAACGTCGCCTCGGCCACGCTCTGGGTCGAATAGCCGGCGACATTTTTAACGGCGATCCCCCGCGCGGCGGCGTACTCGGTATCGACGTTGTTGACCCCCGTGGCCGAGACGCAGATCAGCCTGAGCCGGGGCAGGGCGTCGATCTCGGGCCGAAAAATCTTCACCTTGTTGACAATCACAACCTCTGCCTCCCGGGCGCGTTCGACCACCTGCTCGGGCGAGGAGTCTTCATAGCGAATCAACTCGCCCCACCGCTCGATCGGCGCTAAACTCGCCTCACCCAACGGATAGGCATCTAAATAGACGATTTTCATCGGTTTATTCTTTTATTTTTGGAGAATCAAGTCGATTTCTGCCAACTCTTCGTCAGTGAAAGTGCTGTTTTCGATCGCCCGCAGGTTGTCGTCCATCTGCCGGGTGGAGCTGGCTCCGATAATCACGGTCGTGACTTGCTCCCGGCGCAAGAGCCACGCCAACGCCATTTCGGCCAATGTCTGCCCCCGCCGTTGAGCCACAGCGTCCAACGCTCGGATTTTGTACAACAGCTCCGGAGTCAGTGCCTCCTGTTTCAGGAAATGGCCGCGCGCCATGCGGGAATCGGCAGGCACCGCTCCGGCGAGGTAACGCCCGCTCAACAGCCCTTGCGCCAACGGCGAGAAGGCCGCAAAACCCGCGCCCGCCTCACGAGTCAGCGACAAAAGTCCGGAGGTTTCGGGGGTTTGTTCCAGCAGGTTGTACCGGCCTTGATAGATCAGGCAGGGAACATCGCGCGCGCACAGGTAGTCGTAAGCAAAGGCCGCCGCCTGAGGGGGGTATTTGGAGATGCCGACGTAGAGCGCCTTGCCCTGCCGGACAATATCGACCAACGCCTGCATGGTCTCCTGCAACGGAGTATCGGGGTCGTAACGGTGGCTGTAAAATAGATCCACGTAATCGAGTTTCATCCGGAACAGGCTCTCATCGAGGCTGGTCATCAGGTTTTTACGCGATCCACCGTCGCCGTAAGGCCCCGGCCACATCTCGTGCCCGGCCTTGGTCGAAATGAACAGTTCGTGGCGGTGCGAAGCGAGAGAATCCCGTAAGATTCGCCCGAAATTCTCCTCCGCCGAGCCGGGAGGAGGGCCGTAATTGTTGGCCAGATCGAAATGAGTGATGCCCCGATCGAAGGCATGGAACACCATCCGGCGGATCGCCTGCGGATCGTCCGCCCCGCCGAAATTGTGCCACAGGCCGAGGGAGATTTCCGGCAGGATCACGCCGCTCTGTCCGCACCGGCGGTATTTCATCGCGCCCAAATAGCGTTCGGGCGAGGGGGTATAGTTTTCTTCCATCGAATAACCGTTTGAAGTTCCCTTTATTCTGTAAAATTAACGGTTTTTATTCGATATGACAACGCGGTGAAAACGGTATTTGATTTATTCGTACTTTTGCCTTTATGCCGCAACAACCGCCAAAAGCCAACCCGGTCGGGAAAATCCGTGTCCGAAACGCCGTCTACCCCATTCTGATTGGGCTGGCGGTCGTCGGGTGGATGCTCTACCGCGACTTCGACCCACGGGTTTTCGACAACGTGATCGTCTCGTGGCACACCGTGTTCTGGATTTTCGTGGCTTTCGCCTGTATGTTCGGGCGCGATTTGGGCTACATTGTCCGGATCAAAGTCTTTTCGGGCGGGCAACTCTCTTGGGGACAGGCCTTTCGGGTGATTATGCTGTGGGAGTTTACCTCGGCCATTACCCCCTCGGCGGTCGGCGGGACAAGCGTGGCGATTCTCTATGTCCACAAGGAGGGCATCTCCATCGGGAAAAGTTCGGCGATGGTCATGCTGACCTCCTTTTTCGACGAGCTTTATTTTGTGCTCATGTTCCCGCTGGTGGTGTTGGCCGTGGGGCGGGCGCAGTTGTTCGACCTCTCGGCCCTGTCGACCAACCTACTGTCGATGAGCTTGATAACCGTTGCGCTGATCGGTTATTTGCTGAAATTGGCGTGGACGCTGATCCTTACTTATGGGCTTTTCATCAACCCCCGGGGGCTGAAGTGGTTGTTGCTGAAAGTGTTCAAAACGAGGCTTTTGCGCCGGTGGTACCGCCCGATCAATCGCATCGGAACCGATATTATCCTCAGCTCGCGCGAACTCAAAACCAAGGGTGTGGGCTTTTGGCTGAAAGGCTTTTTTTCGACCTTCGTTTCGTGGAGTTCGCGCTATTTGGTGGCCAACGCGCTGATTATGGCCTTTTTTGGGTACACCGACCAGCTGATCCTCTTCGCTCGCCAACTGGTGCTGTGGATCATGATGCTGGTCATGCCGACACCGGGGGGGAGCGGCTTCGCCGAGTATATTTTTACCCATTTTTTGGGTGACCGGATGCCCGTGGCACCTGAGCTTCAGCTGGCCGCCGGGACCTTGGTGGCTGTCGCCTGGCGGCTGATTACCTATTATCCCTACCTGATCGTCGGCGCGGTGGTTTTCCCCCGCTGGATCAACCGCCATTTTTCGCACTTGACTTTTAGACGTAAATCATGAAAATGAACGAACGATACCGGGGGGTGTTAGCGTGGTTTGCCGAGAATATGCCGGTGGCTGAGAGCGAGTTGCATTACGGCAGTGCTTATCAGTTGTTGGTGGCGACTATGTTGGCGGCGCAATGCACCGACAAGCGGGTCAATTTGGTGACCCCGGCCCTGTTCGAGCGTTTCCCCGACCCGCAGGCGTTGGCCGAGGCCGAGGTGGAGGAGATTTACGCATACATCCGCAGTGTGACTTATCCTAACAACAAGGCTCGCCACCTGAAGGGGATGGCACAACGCCTGCTCTCGGATTTCGGCGGACAGGTGCCCGACGATGGCGAGCTGCTGCAAACCCTCCCCGGCGTGGGGCGCAAGACGGCTAATGTGGTCGAGGCTGTTTTTTTTCACCGAGAGGTAATGCCGGTCGACACCCACGTCTTCCGGGTCTCGGCCCGCATCGGCCTGACGCGCGGTGCCAAGACCCCCCTGCAAACCGAACGGCAACTCTCGCGGCACATCCCCTCGAAACTCCTGCCGATTGCCCACCATTGGCTGATCCTCCACGGGCGATACGTCTGCCTGGCGCGCAAACCCCGGTGCGAGGAGTGTGGGTTGACAATGTGGTGTGCCTATTATGAAGATCACGTTCAACGCATTTAATGCAAAAGTCTGTGGAATGAGACTGAAAAATGACAGAAAAGCCTGCAAAAACCTACCACCCCGCCCTTACGGGCACCCCTCCTTCCCGAAGGAGGGGACTTTGTTCTGTAAAAGTTTCTTAAGGAAAATCTCCTCCTTCCCCGAAGGAGGAGTACCCGAGCCGACAGGCAAGGGGGAGGTGGTAGCTCTTTATTGCTTTATAAAATTTAAATGCGTTGAACGTGATTTGAACGTTTAGAATTTCTGTAATTTTTTATTTTTTATTATCTTCGTTTAGATATTGTTGATTGAATGCCCAAACGTTTTACCATAGCCGAACAGCTCGAACAAATTCCCTTTCTGCGGATGATTGTGCCGTTGATTGCGGGGATTGTCGTGGCCGAATACCTGACCGTTCCGACACTCGGGCTGTTGGGCGCGCTGTTGGGGGCGATCGGCTGTTATTTCCTCTTTCGGGGTCAGCGGATTCGGCAGGGACTGATTGCGGCGATGCTGGTGTTGGTCGGGGTCTCTTCGGCCAAGGTACTGAATCCCAAAGAGGTCATGCCCCGCAACGAACGGTTAGTCATTTCGGGGACAATTTACGACAACGTCAACACGTATGGCCGTTGGCACCGAACGACTGCCGAGATCACCGCCTTTCGCTCTTACGACGATTCGACTTCGGCGTGGCAACCCGCTCTGGAGACTATTTCGCTCTATGTCGACACGGCCTATACCGTCTGCATCGGCGACCGCTTCAGCGCGGTGGCCTACATCAACCCACTCGACACGGTGGGCGGCACCTCGGGGTACGCCCGGACGATGCAGAGCCGGGGGGTGTTGGGGCGCGCTTATATCATCGACGGGCGGTTGCTCTCGGACGAGCCGGGCAAGCCCTCGTCGCCGTGGAGCGCGGTGATACAGGCCTCGAAACGGGTGCAGGCCGCCATTGTCCAACGCTTGAAGGAGTTCAAGATGGACGACCAAGAGTTGGGGGTGGCTATGGCGCTGTTGGCCGGTGACCGCACCCTGCTCGACCCGGAAATTCGCGAAGATTACTCCAAAGCGGGCGTTTCCCACATTTTGGCCATCTCCGGATTGCACTTGGGCATCCTTTTTCTGCTGTTGAACTACCTCTTTACGCCCCTGATTTTCCTGCGCCGGGGACGAAGCGTGCGCACGGTTTTGGTCGTTTTTGCGCTGTGGGGCTTTGCCTTTATCTCCGGGATGTCGGCCTCGGTGCTTCGGGCGGCCTTTATGCTGACTATCATGCAGTTTTCGCTCTTTTCGGTGCGCCAATACAACTCGTACAACTCGCTTTTCGCCTCGGCTTTTGTTCTGCTGTTGATTCGGCCGATGTTTCTTTACGATATTAGCTTTCAGATGTCCTATTTGGCTCTGCTGTCGATCTTGTTCTTCTACCCCCGCTTCAATCGCTGGACGGGCGTTCAGCGAGCGACGATTTGGTTTCGCCGGACACGCAACCGAACAAAAGGGCTGGTGCGTCTGCCGGCGGCCTTTCTCTGCAACCTCTTTGTCTTCATGACTGGGGCGATCCTGATCGGCCTGTCGGCTCAGATCGGGGTGGTTCCGCTGGTCGGGTGGGCATTTGGGCGCATTCCGCTGTTGAGCATCTTGGCCAATCCGTTTATCATGTTGGTTATCACGTGGTTGATGGTAGCAGGACTCTGTTACCTGCTCTTGGCCTCCGTGCCGGGGCTGGGGTGGCTGGCCGGGGTGATCCTCAACTGGTTGCTCGAACGGCAGAACGCTTGGGTGCGGTGGATTGCCGGTTGGCCGGGAGCCTCTGTTGAAAACGTAACCCTCTCTACGCCTGCGCTTTTCCTCATCTATTTTGCCCTGTTGGGAGCGATGACCGGGATCAAATACCTCGAAGAGCGGGAACATCAACCCGAACCTGCCGATGTCCAGCCTTTCGCCTGACACGCTGCGCCTATTGACCGATCCGCTCGGCGCGGAGCTGGTCGAGCGGCACCTGCACGACGACCCGGAGCGGTTGGCTTTCACGTTGAAATGCGAGCGGGAACGGGCGCGAGCCGTCTGTGGGCAGGTGAAAACCCTGCAACGGGCGCGCACGAAACTCCCCTCCTATTACGCCGCCCGGTGTGTGATCCCTCCGATTTCTTATGAGCAATGCAGCAGCGAGGAGGCGGCGGCTCTGAAATCGTACTCCGGGGGGCTGTGCATCGACCTGACTTGTGGCTTGGGGGTCGACAGCCTGCATTTTTCCCGCTCGTTCGATCGGGTTATCACGGTCGAGCGAGACCCCACTTTGGCCGAGGTGGCGCGGTACAACTTCGCCCGGTTGGGCGGGCAACATATCACGGTGGTAACCGCCTCAGCCGAAGCCTTTTTGGCCGAGTTCGACGGCGAGGCCGACCTGATTTACCTCGACCCAGCACGGCGGGACGGCGACGGCGGGCGCATCTTCCTGCCACAGGCCTGTTCGCCCAACGTGATCGAACTTTTGCCCCTGTTGCTCCAAAAGGCGCGTGTGACGCTGGTCAAACTCTCGCCGCTCTTCGATGTGCAGGAGGCTCTGAAAGTCTTTGCCGGGCACCTGTCGCGGTTGGAGATCGTCTCCATTGGCGGGGAGGTCAAGGAGCTGTTGGTCGAACTGCGCCGGGAACCTCCGACACAGGCCGCCGTCGTGGTTTCGTTGGACGGAGGCCGAAAATACTCGTTCGCCCCGCAACAAATCGGCGCGGCAGGAGATGAAGCAGGAGACGAGGCCGGGGACGAACCGCCACCCGAAGGAGGCTTTTTGGTCGTCCCCGATGCGGCATTTTACAAAGGGCGGGTGGTCAGGGCGCTGTTGGACAACTATTTCCCCGAGCAAAAATTCCGGTTGCCGTCGCAAAATGGCTTCGCTTTTGTGGAGGAACTTCCCGAAGGCTTTCCCGGACGCATCTATCGCCTGATCGGGGCGACGGATTACCGCCCGGCGAAGCTCCGCAAGGAGTTTGCAAGACAGGGAATCGACCGGATCAACCTCCTGCGGCGCGATTTTCCGGCCTCCAGCCGAGAGATCAAACAGGCGCTCAACGTGCGCGAGGGAGGCACGGCGTGGTACGCCTTTACCCGGATCGCCGGAGAGCCGAAATGCCTGCAAATTGAGCCGATAGAATAATCAAATCATGGTCATGATAGAGAGAATTAAAGCCATTTACCGCTACCTAACCGAAGAAATTTGGACAAAGGCCGAGCGCGAATACCACTCGAAATTCATGCGGTGGCTTTCGGGGCATATCAAGGTATTTATCTACACCATACGGAGTTACGGCCAAAACCAAATGACTGTCCGCTGTGCCGGGCTGACCTATTACACGCTGATGGCCATTGTTCCGCTGGCCGCTGTGGTTTTCGGGGTGGCCAAAGCCGTGGGCTTCGATATGCAGGGCTATGTCCTCGGCGCGTTGCCCCGGTACCGCCAGCTGATTGAACAGGTGATCGGTTTTGCCGAAAACATCACGGCCATCACCCAGGGCGGTTTGGTCGCCTCCGTCGGCCTGTTGGTCTTGTTGTGGTCGGTCATCAAGGTCTTCATGAACACCGAGGAGTCGTTCAATTTCATTTGGGAGGTGCGCAAACAGCGCAACATCACCCGGCGCATTGCCGATTACATCTCGATCCTGATCCTCGGGCCGATCGTTATCATGCTCTTTTCGATGGCTCGCAACCTGGTCGAATCGTCGCTGGAGGGGATGATCGGGGGGACATTTCTCTCGCCGCTATTGATCGTCGTGCGCGCCGTGATCCCCTTTATCTCTGCTATTCTGATCTTTACGCTGGTCTATTTCGTCATGCCCAACACCAAGGTTCAATTTATGTCCGCCCTCAAATCGGGCACCGTGGTGGGCGTTGTCTTTGTCTTTGTTCAGCTGTTTTACGCTTATGGGCAGTCGTCGATCAGCAATTACAACATCGTTTACGGGGGGTTGGCTCTGCTTCCGTTGTTCCTGATCTGGTTGAATGTCTGCTGGCAGATCGTCATGTTCGGGGCGGAACTTTCGTTCGGCTATCAAAACGTGAAGAATTACCAATACGAACGCGAGGCCGAACACGTCAGCTACGACTACCGCCGCAAGGTGATGCTGTTGGTCATGCACCGCATTGCCACTGACTTCGCCGCCGGCGGACAGCAGATGGACTCGGATCAGCTGGCCGAGGCGTTGAACCTGCCTGTTCGGATTGTCCGCGATTCGCTTTTCGAGTTGGAAGAGGCCGGGCTGATTATTTCGGCCGAGGACGACGACAAGAAGACAACGCGCTATTATCCGGCGCACGAAGTCAGCGGCCTGCGGGTCTATGACGTGATTCGAGCGGTCGAAACCCGGGGGCTGTCGCGCCTCAACATGAAAGAGTATGCCGAATACCGCTCCGTCAGCCGGGTGCTGTTGAAACTGAATCGGGTACTGGCCGAGTCCGACCAAAATGTGTTGTTATCCGAAATCAAAATCGAACGTGAAAAAGCCTGAACGCATTGTTATCGTTGGAAGCGGCAACGTGGCCGAGGCGCTCTGTCGCGCCATTTCGGCGATAGGCCGTGGACAACTCGTGCAACTCTTTGCCCGCAACCCCGAACGCGGGCAGGCGTTGGCGGCGTTGGCCGGGTGTCCGTGGACGGACGATCCGCAGGCGTTGGCCGAGGCCGATCTTTATCTGTTGGCCGTCTCGGATCGGGCGATCGGCGAGCTTTCCCGCCAGCTCCCGTTCGGCGACGGCATCGTGGCGCACACCGCCGGGAGTGTCGACATCGGCCAGCTGTCGCCCACGCTCCGGCGCGGGGTCTTCTACCCGTTGCAGACCTTCACCGCCGGGCGGGCGGTCGATTTTCGGGCGGTTCCCCTCTTCATCGAGGCCGAAAGCGAGGGCGATTATGCCACGCTGACCGCGCTGGCCGAGGAGCTGTCCGATTCGGTCTACCGTGCCGATTCGCTTTTTCGGCAGAAAATGCACGTGGGAGCCGTTTTTGTTGCTAACTTTGTCAACGACCTCTATGCCGCAGGGGAGCAATGGATGCGGGCCTGTGGCATGGACTTCGCCGCGCTGAAGCCGCTGATCGCCGAAACAACGCGGAAGATATTGGCGGGCGGTTCACCGTTGGAGGCACAAACAGGGCCTGCCGTGCGCCGCGATTGGCCGACGATCGAAAAGCACCGCCAGCTGTTGGAGGATGCACCCGCCCTGAAAACGATTTACGACCTGCTGACCGAACACATCATCGAAATGAACGAGACCCATGGGAAACTTTAAGGAAGATATTGAACACGTGCGCGCCTTTGCCTTTGATGTCGACGGCGTATTTACCGACAACAAAATAACGGTCACCCCCGACGGCGATTTCGTGCGCGCCTATAACGCCAAAGACGGCTTCGGACTGAAAACGGTGGTCGAAAAGGGCTATCCGGTCTGCGTCATCACCGGGGGGAAAGGCATCGCGCTCCTGCGCCGCTTCGAGATGCTGGGGGTGAGCGACCTCCACCTCGATTGCTTCGACAAACTGCCTCGCCTCAAAGCCTTTATGGAGAAATACGGCCTGCGCCCCGAAGAGGTGCTCTTCATGGGCGACGACATCCCCGACATCCCGGCCATGCGAGCCGTCGGCGTACCGGTCTGCCCGGCAGACGCTTCGGTCGACGTGAAACGGGTCGCCCGCTATGTCTCAGGCTTCGCCGGCGGCGAGGGCTGTGTCCGCGACATCATCGAACAAGTCCTCCGCGCCCGCGGCGACTGGTTCTCCGACGACTTCGGAACAACGGTCACCTCGGCATAGAGGGGCGCGCTTATCAACCAAAAACCCAAAGCGGCTGTCTCCGAGGGGGAGACAGCCGCTGTTGTGTAGATGTGCCGGTTGCTTTTTAATTCTTTCCGGCTTCCCGCCACGAATAGGGGTGCACGACGGGCGGGGTGTGAGGCACGGGTTTGAGAACCGTGCCCTCGCCCACGTTGGCCGATCGAGCAGAGGAGCTGGCTGACCGAGCAGGGGAACTTGCTGACCGGGTGGCGGCACTCGTCGGGCGGTGAGCCAAGTCCCACTCCACAAACGTCTCATAATCGTACTGCCAGCTCGCGCCGTAAGCCAGCTTGTGGATACGGTAATAGATCGCCTCACGGCTCGGGGCGTTGAACTTGGTATTCCTAAACTCGCCGTCGTTCATAATACTCATTAGGCTTGGTCGCCACACGCCGTACGTATAGCCATTGCCACCCTGATAAGCACCCAAACCCTCGTTCGCATAGCGCGGGTCGCTTAGGAAGTAGTTCCAGCGAATAGTAGAGAGGTCGCTGGTGAAATCGACATTTTTCCACCAGCCATAATTGGTTTGAGCCGCGCGCACGCTTGCCACGCTTTCAGCCGGCATAGTCTCTCTGAAAGATGACGACTGACCATACTCGTCGTCAAGTTTGGCAAAGCCGTGACCGTTGGCTTCATGATAGAGAAAATGGGAAAATCCCGGCTTGTCATTCAATACAGCGGGGAAATAAGCGACCGAAATCCCCGAACCCCAATCGTTCGATGATTCTGGAAAAAACATAGCGCAGTGTCCAGCTGCCACTATGTCGGTATTCATTATGAGAACTATCAATGCCTCGTCCATCTGATCTGAACTGATAGCTTTAAGCGCATAGTCGAAGATAGTCACGTAATTATTCACATCATATGAGAACTGCAAGGCAGTTTCTCCCATGTATCCTTCGTTTTTCGAAACAACAGTGACGGCATAGACATTGAATAAGTGCTTGAATGACTTGTAAGGCTCTACGGTAAAGAAGTCTTCGGCGGCAAATTGCATCACCTCGGCATAATTTCCGGCGGCAATCTGTCGGTCGGAATAACCGTCGCCCATCAGCACAATGTCGATGCCCGCGCCCTCGGTGGCTCGTTGCAACACGGTAACTTTGCCGTCCTCGGAATAGTCGGTGGATTCATACAGTATATTTCCTTCGGGCGGGGTGTCGCCCGTATAATAGACGGGGGAGATCATATTCTCATACCATTTCCAGCGCAGATTCAAAAAATCCAAGGGAATCGCACTATTGTCGAACCATGCTTTCACAGGAAATGTCGAGACACCGTCGCCAGGGTTATTTCCGCAAGAAAATTGTGACAGCGAGGTGTTTTTGGAGATGTCGAGCGAGGTAAGTTGATTATAGTCACCAAGGAAGTTTGTTAGAGATGTGTTCTTTGACACATCCAATGCCGTGAGTTGATTGGAATAGCAGTATAAATATCTCAATGCAGTATTTTTCGACACATCCAACGTGGTGAGTTGATTCCCGTTGCAGTACAAGTATTCCAAAGCGGTATTATTTGATACATCCAGCGAAGTCAATTTATTGTTTGTGCAGAAAATAGTGATCAACGCAGTATTATTTGATATATCGAGTGCCGTGAGTTGATTGTACTGGCAGTTCAAAGATGTCAATGCCGTATTCTTCGATACATCGAGTGCGGTAAGTTGATTCATACTGCAAAACAATGATCTCAACGCAATATTGTTCGACACATTCAGTAAAGTGAGTTGATTGTTGCTGCAGTTTAGTTCCGTCAAGCCTGTAAAATACTCTATCCCCGACAAGGATATAATCCCCATTTCATAAACACGCATATACTTTACTGCCGCCGCTTCTGCGGGAGAGAGTTTGCCGTCGCCGTTGGTATCCCACTCTGGCATCATCCGCTGACATTCGGCCAAAAACGCCGGGTCGGGGATCATGGCCAGCACATCGGTGGAAGAACCCAAATCGCCCTCCTGTTCGACGGTGTATTCGACAAACAGGGAGCCGTCCTCGGACTGAATTGTGACCACTGCACTGCGATCGTACCCGGTATTGGGCTGGAGAATTAGCGTGATGGTCTGCTTTTCCAGTGCGCGGGTTTGGGGGGCGACGCTGATCCACGACCGAGCCTCGGCGGGAATAACGGCCTCACACGGCGTGTTCGACAAAAATTCCAACGCCACCTCGCCGCCCTCGGGCGTAGCCTCTTTGACAACCTCTTCCTCAACTTGCAACCCTTGCGGCTCGAAGTGAAGCGTGCGCATAATCAACTTTTCGCCGTTCGAGACAAAGACAACGACTTTGCTCTTCTCGGTGATCGTGGCGGAGGTCGTCAGCTCGATCTCGCCCGTCAGCCCGCTCGCGTCGGCGGGGGTAAGGGTGGCCGTGATGTCGTCCGAGGCAAAGAGTTCGATCGCAATCGGGCTGGCTTCAGAGGATACGGTATAGCCGACACTTCGGGTCGAAGAGGCGTTCATGGCCACCAACAGGTCTTCTTCGTCGAAAGCAATGCTCAGCGGCGCGATCTTGGGAATGATGATAACGGTATTGTCCGAAAGGGTAAAGGTGACGGAGTTGTCGTCCTGAGTGACACTTTTGAAGAACGAATCGCCTTTAGGGCCAGTCGCTCCGGTAGGACCAGCAGGACCGGTTTCGCCCTGAGCACCGGTGGCTCCAGTGGCACCGGTAGGACCAGCTTCGCCAGTTGCCTGACCAATCTGTTCCTTTGTGTTTCCTCCGTCATAGGAAACGTACCAATAGCCATCTATGATGTAAAACTCCGGTATCGCACCGTCTTGGCCGGTTGCACCAGTTTGACCTTGAGGGCCGGTTGCTCCGGGATCGCCTTTGTCGCCCTTGTCACCTTTATCACCTTTATCGCCTTTGGCTCCTGTAACGGGCAATTTTTGGCCATCGACAACGATAAACTCGCCATCGAGAGTCCAATAATAAGCGCCGTCTTCGTCCAGCTTTACACTAACAAGCGGTGTGTAGCCTGCGGCACCTGCGGAACCGGTTTCGCCTTGGATACCTTGAGCACCTGCGGCACCAGTTTCACCCTTTTCACCCGTGGCACCTGTGGCACCGTTGTTGATGGTGAGCGTTTTGCCCGAAGCCAACGTGATTATATGGCCGCCGTTGCCGGAGGAATGTGTCTCGACTTTCACAATGTGGTCACCATTTTGTGAAGCCTCGACCAAAGCCTTCAAGGTAGCAATATCGGTATTAACCTGTTTTTGCCATGCTTCGAGCGAAGAAAGCCGACTGTCCTGCGAGTTGTTGCGCTCATCTTGTTGGTCGATCGCATCCCACACAGAGGTGTCGTCGTACTTTTCGCTACATCCGCTCACGGTCAGGACGATAGCCGCGACAAAAAGTAAAATTTTCTTCATATTGGTTTAAGTTTGTTTTTTAGTTCTTTTTACAATATGGATTCCATTCTCTCAAGAATATCTTTACAAATAATCTTGTAAATCAAAAAAAAAAAAAACGGAAAAACAAAATTTTATGCAAAAAAATGCAAAAAAAATAGCGGCTGTCTCAAAATTGAGACAGCCGCTATTGGTAATAGGGGCTGAAATTCGCCCCTTGTTTTTTAGGCAGGCTATTGAACGGTGAGGCTCAGGCTTTTTTGGCCGGCGTCGGCGGAGGTGCCGCCGTAGAGGATCGTGTATGAGCCGGGTTTGGCAACTAAGCCGTCAGCCGCCGCGTCGTAGAACTCGAACGAAGCGGGGTCGATCTGCAAGGTAATCTCTTGCGTCTTGCCCGGTTCGATGTGAACCCGTTTGAACGCGCGCAGGTTCTTGACCGGAGCGGTCGGATCGTTGTTCCGTTTCACATAGACCTGAACCACTTCGTCGCCAGCGATGTCGGAGCTATTGGTCACCGGAATCGTGATGTGGGTTCCGTTGCCGGTCGAGATCGTTTGGGCATCCAATTTCGCATCGCCATAAGCGAAGGTCGAATAGCTCAAGCCGTGTCCGAAGGGATAGAGCGGAGCTTCGGTCATGTAACGGTAGGTGCGGCCCGTCATGTCGTAGTTTTCAAAGCCCTGACGCGCCGGATCGTCGGTTTTGGCCAACGCATTGTCCAATTGAGCGAGGGTCTTGTAGAACGTCACCGGCAGACGACCCGCCGGGTTGTAATCGCCAAAGAGCACGTCGGCCACCGCCGTACCGGCCGCTTCGCCACCATACCAGGCGCAAAGCAGGGCATCGTAATTCATTTCGTCCTGTTCCAACGCCAGCGAGCTGCCGGTGCAGAGCACAAAGACCACCGGTTTGCCGGTCGATTTGAGGTCGGCCAACAGTTGGCGTTGTACGCGCGGCAGGTCGATCGAGATTTTGTCGCCGGACTGGAATCCTTCAGCCGTCACCGGCATCTCTTCCCCTTCCAAACGGGGCGAAAGGCCGCCCACGTAAACGATAGCGTCCACGTCGGTGAGTTTGGCCACCAAAGCGGAGAACTCGATCGGTTCCTTTTTGTAGACCTGCATTTCGATGCTCACCCGACGACCGGTCTGGGTGTGATCGAGCACGACGTTGTAGTTTTGACCGGCAACCACGTCGAGCGCGTATTCGGTCGGGGTGCTGGCCGCACGACCGGTCAAGGCCAACGCCTGACGACCGTTGATGTTGAGTTTATAACCGTCCGAAGCGCGCACGGAGAAGACAACCTGTCCCGTGTAAGGAGCCTTGAACGTTCCGGCGATGCGGGTCGAGGTATTTTCGCGGTTCACCCCTTCGGCCAACGCGGCACCGGCGTTGTTGTAGTTGATGCCTTCGCTGTTGATGACGGTCACCGGCGCGCCGGAGAAGTCGGTCGTGTTGTAGAAATCGACCTTCATCCCTTTGGCCTCTCCGCTCTGGAAGTTTTCATAGAGCGAGGTTCTCACCCACGGGTCAACTAAGTCGGCACCGCGTTCGTAGATCACTTCGGCATTGGGTAATTTGGCCTGAATGCCTTCGAGAATGGTCACCGTCGAGGCCGGAGTTCCGTTGTAGTTACCCCAGAGCATGGTGCTGTCGTCGGCATTGGCTCCGATCACGGCGATCTTCTTAATCTCTTTGCTCAGCGGGAGTACCCCGTTGCTGTTTTTGAGCAGGGTCATCGACTCGCGAGCCACCTGCAACGCTTTGGCGCGGTGTTTCTCGGAAGCCACGATCGAATAGGGCAATTTGGCCCACGGGGTCAGGTCTTCCGGATCGAGCATACCCAATTCAAACCAACCGCGCAGGACGCGACGCATCGACACGTTGATCTGCTCTTCGGTGATCTGACCGTCCGCAACCGCTTGAATCAGCGCTTCATAGGCACTGCCGCATTCCACATCGGTTCCGTGAAGTACCGCGTCGGCAGAGGCTTCGGCCGCATCGGCGTGGGTTTCGTGGTGACCCACTTGGAAGAAGTCGTTGATCGCCCAGCAGTCCGAAACAACCATGGCCGTGTACCCCCATTTTTCGCGGAGAATGTCGGTCAACAGGATGTCGTTGCCGCAACAGGGTTGCCCTTCAAAGGCGTTGTAGGCACACATTACTTCCTGCACGTTGGCCTCGTGGATCAGCGCATCGAAAGCCGGCAGGTAGGTTTCCCACAGGTCGCGCCCCGAAGAGATGGCGTTGTAGGAGTGGCGGTTGCCCTCCGGCCCGCTGTGAACGGCATAGTGCTTGGCACAGGCGTGTGATTTAAAGTATTTCTTGTCGTTGCCCTGAAGCCCCAACACGGCGGCAACACCTAAGCGGGAGGTCAGGAAGGGGTCTTCCCCATAGGTCTCCTGTCCCCGTCCCCAACGCGGGTCGCGGAAGATATTGACGTTCGGAGTCCAGAACGAAAGGCCGTAATAGCGGCTGGTATTTCCTTCGCGTTGCGCCTGATTGTATTTGGCGCGGGCCTCGTCCGAAATGATGTCGAACGTCTGTTGGTGTCCGGCCTCGTTCCACGTGGCGGCCATCCCGATCGCCTGCGGAAAGACCGTGGCCAGTCCGGCGCGAGCCACGCCGTGCAACGCTTCGTTCCACCAGTCGTAGGCCGGGATACCCAACCGTTCAACGGGTTTGGAAACGTCCATCATCATGCCTACCTTTTCTTCTAAGGTCAGCAGGGAGAGCAGGTTTTCGACCCGTTCCTCGGTCGAGAGCTTCGGATTTTGGAACGGATACTCGTACTGGGTCTGCGTGCATCGACCAAAAAGGCCGACCACCGATGCCAACAGCACAAAGAGTAACATTTTTTTCATCGTGATAAATAGTTTAAAAACAACAAAATGTAATATAAGAGTGATTGTGAGTTTATTGTGGCAGTATGATTTGATACCGTCCGCTCAAGTGCATCAGCGCGAAGAGGTAGATCAGGCCATCGTAATAGGTGTCGATGTAACCGTCTTCATAGCGTTCCAACTTTTGGGCGAACATATCGTGGATAAATTCCCAGCCCAACGGTTGGGTGGCCATCAGCGAGGTCGAAGCCATGGTGCCCGTAAAGCCGATCGAGTGGCGCAGGGTATTGAAACCGCCCGCGCCGAAGAACCAGCTCGGTTCACTGCCGTCCAGAGCGAGCTGATCGGGGTAATTGGCCACGCCATAGCGGTCGGCGAGCGTCTTTTGGAAACGATTGGCATAGCCCTGTTGCCATTCGGCGTCTTTGTTATACCAGCTGTAATCCATCGCGATGTTCATCGGCACCCGCCACGAGTCGTAGAAGAAGAGGCGGTTGCCATAAGGCTCGCCCTCGAAGGTGGTCAGGTCGGGGTTGATACCCGTCACCGGGTCGGTCGCCTTGTGCAGGTACTCGCGGGCGGCGGTGGCCGCCTGCCGCCAAAAATCGGCCCGGCCATCGTCGGCAAACTCCGCCCAAATTTCCATGAAGGCGGGCAGGTTGTACGAAACATCGGTGTACTGCCAACCGTTGCCGTCCGGAGTGAAGGTAATCAGGTGGTGCTCTTCGTTGAAAATGTTGTGAATCCCCCCTTCGCCCGTCTTGCTGAACATGGCATTGAGGATGTTTTGAGCCTCTTTTTTGTAGTTGATCCCCGTATCGTCGCCCCAACGGTTCGAGGCAAAGAGCAGAGCAGTCACATAGTAAAGCTCCCCGTCGGAGGCAGGCCCCGGCTTAAACCGGCCGACTTGCGATCCGTCCGGTCGAGCGTGCCAAGCGAAATAGCCTTTCGACGGCCCCTCGGTGTTCAGCATATACTTCACCGCCCAACGCCAAAGGCGGTCGAACATCTCTTTTTTGTCGAACTGCACAGCGATCATCATCCCGTAGGACATCCCCTCGGTGCGAACGTCGTTGTTTTTCACGTCGGCCAAATAGGCCATGCTGTCGCCGACCTCCTCGTAAGCGCGATCCGGCCCTTCGTAGATCGTGTACCAAATTTCGTCGATCTTCGCCTGAATTTGGGCATCGGAATAGCCCGCCTCCTTGAGCAGGTTGCGGTACCGGCCGGTTTCGCGCGCCCCTTTCGTCCACGGGGTCAGTGCATCGTCCGCTGTTTTCAGGGGTTGTGCCGAGAGGTTGCTCGCTGTGGCAGAAAGCAAAAGGATCAAGGAGAGGGTTGTAATCAGTTGTTTCATGGGTCAAAATAGAATTTTAAGAAGTGTTCTTTATTCAGGTAAAATAATTTGATACCGTCCGCTCAGGTGCATCAGCGCAAAGAGGTAGATCAGGCCATCATAATAGGTGTCGATGTAACCGTCTTCATAGCGTTCCAACTTTTGGGCGAACATATCGTGGATAAATTCCCAACCTAAGGGTCGGGTGGCCATCAGCGAGGCCGAGGCCATAGCCCCCGTAAAGCCGATCGAGTGGCGCAAGGTCATGAAACCGCCCGCCCCATAGTGCCAGCTCGGTTCACTGCCGTCGAGTGCGAGTTGATCCGGGTAATTGGCCACGCCATAGCGGTCGGCAAGCGTTTTTTGGAAACGGTTGGCATAGCCCTGTTGCCACGTGGCGTCTTTGTTGTACCAGCTGTAATCCATCGCGATGTTCATCGGCACCCGCCACGAGTCGTAGAAGAAGAGGCGGTCGCCGTATTGCCGACCGTCAAATTCGGTCAGGTCGGGGTTGATGCCCGTCACCGGGTCGGTCGCCTTGTGCAGGTACTCGCGGGCGGCAGTGGCCGCCGTGTTCCAAAAATCTTCCCGGCCATCATCGGCAAACTCCGCCCAAATCTCCATGAAAGCGGGCAGGTTGTACGAAACGTCGGTGTACCGCGAGCCTTCGCCGTTCGGGACAAAGGTAATCAGGTGGTGTTCTTCGTTGAAGATGTTGTGGATATCGCCTTCGCCCGTCTTGCTGAACATGGCATCGAGGATGTATTTAGCCTCTTTTTTGTAGTCGATCCCCGTGTCGTTGCCCCAGCGGTTCGAGGCAAAGAGCAGGGCGGTCACATAGTAAAGCTCTCCGTCGGAGGCAGGCCCCGCAGGTTGCCCCCACCAGCCCATGGCCGATCCGTCGGGCCGAACTTGCCAAGAGAAATAGCCTTTCGACGGCCCGTCCTTGATCTGCATATACTTCACGGCCCAACGCCAGAGGCGGTCGAACATATCCTTTTTGTCGAACTGCACAGCGATCATCATCCCATAAGACATCCCCTCGGTGCGAACGTCGCCGTTCTTCACGTCGGACAGGTAGGCCATATCACTGCCGACCTCCTCGTAAGCGCGATCCGGCCCCTCGAAGATCGTGTACCAAATTTCGTCGAATTTCGCCTGAATTTGGGCATCGGTATAGCCCGCCTCCTTGAGCAGGTTGCGGTACTCGCCCGTTTCGCGCGCCCCTTTCGTCCACGGCTCTAAGGCATCGTCGCCCGTTTTCAGCGTGGGTTCAGTCGGTTCCGCTGGTTCTGACGGCTCTGACGGCTCTGTCGGTTCCGTCGGTTCAGTCGGCTCTGTTGGTTCTGTGGGTTCTGTGGGTTCTGTGGGGACAACAACCTCCTCGTCCGAGTTCGGGGTCGGGGGTTCTGCCGGTTTTTTACACATGGTGGTAAGAAGAAGAAGAATTAAGGGTGCGGTCTTAATAAGTTGTCTCATCTGTTAAAATCTTAGGGTTGGTTGTTTTTATGTCGTTAGTTTTTATTTATCAGTTGGTTGTGGGAACTCCCGGAGCCATCGGCGAGGTGGGCATCACAAGCGGGCGCGCTCCCGGAGCAACCGACGAATTGCCACCCGGTATGCGGTATCTCATCAGCAGTTCCAGCGTATTGATGGGCCGTTCCAATTCATAAGGGATCGGCTTGTGGTTGAGCGATTGGAAATAGAGCAACACCCCGTCGCGCCACCAAATCGCATCGCGCGTCTGCTCGCGCAATTTATACTGTACGTGGCGGAAGCGTTCGGGGTCGATCTTCCCTTCGAGGCGATCCCAATCCTTTTGAAATCCGCGCACGGCATCGAGGCCTTCGGTGTATTTGTAACACATTTCGTCCCACAGCGTGCGGCCATTTTTCATCCGGTAATCCCACGAGACGCGATGGAAAAAGAGCAACAGGTTCTCCGGGCAGGTCTCGATGTTGTTATACAGCTCCTTGAGCGGGGAGAAATATTGCGAAACGTAGCCGGTGCCGCCCGTTGTCCGGTCGAAACCAATCGCCAGCGAATCGGCCCGGTGGTACCACTCCGGCACCCAGTCGGGGCGATCCGTCGTTTGGCTCAGCCGCTCCCATACCCCGGGGCCATAGTGGTGATTCCCGGCAAAAATATGGTGTAAACCAAGCGGTTGCATATAGTTGACTGCCGCCTCGTGCGAGGCCATCATGATTCCCTTGACCGGAGCGACAAACTCGGGGTCGTTGGTAAAGGTCATCCGAATCCATTCGTCGGCGATCGCGTCGCTGGTCAGCTCGGGGTTCCACGCTAGACGGCCAAAGCCATACCAATTGGATTGGGCAAAGATGTGCCCCGTCCAATTCGCGTCGGTTCCCGTGTTGGCGACCCCCGCAATGGCCGAAACAGGAATCGGATAGACTCCGCCGTCGGTCACCTTGGCCACCGTAGAACCCGGCCCGGCGCAATAGGTGTCTTGATCGAGCGTCTCCTTGTACATGGGGGCCAGATAAGCCAACTGAATCGAGTGGCCGAGGTACTCCTGCGTAATCTGAAACTCGATCATCAACGGAGTCTCTTTCATCGCGCCGAAGAGCGAGTTGATCGGCTCGCGGGGTTGGAAGTCGATCGGCCCGTTTTTGACCTGCACAATCACATTATCAGCAAATTGACCATCGAGCGGCACAAACTCCAAATAGGACTGCATGGCGCGGTCGTAACTCGGGTCGGTCGCATTGACCGTATAAACAAATGCGCGCCACATAATCAGGCCGCCGTAAGGCTTCAGCGCCTCGGCCAACATATTGGCTCCGTCGACGTGGGTGCGCCCGTAATCCTGCGGGCCGGGTTGCCCCTCGGAGTTGGCTTTGACCAAAAAGCCACCGAAATCGGGGATGTAGCCGTAAATCTCTTTGGCTTTATCTTTCCACCACCCGCGTACACGAGGATCTAACGGGTCGGAAGTATCGAGGCCCCCGATGCTTTGCGGCGAGTTGAAGTTGATCGAGAGGTAGACCCGGATGCCGTAAGGACGAAAAATATCGGCTAAGACCTTGATTTTTTCCAAATAGGCCGGGGTGATGAAATTGGCGTTGGCGTTGACGTTGTTCAACACGCTCCCGTTGATGCCGACAGCGGCATTGGCTCGGGCATACATTTTATAGCGGTCGGAAACGGTGCCCGGCAACGCTTCCCACTCCCAAATTGAAGCTCCGGCATACCCCCGTTCGACACTGCGGTCGAGGTTGTCCCAATGGTTCAGGATGCGGGCATCGTAAGCGGGACTTTCGGCGAGGTTGAGTGCCGAGATGTCCTGCCGGGTCTGCATCAGGCGGATCAGGTGAAACGCCCCGTAGAGCACCCCTTTGTCGCTGTTGGCCAAAATATAGGTGCGGTCGTCAGCCGAACGGATCAGGTAACCGTCCTCGCCCAGCGCGGACAGAGTCTCGGTGGCTTTCAGTTGGCCGATCGCCCGGTCGCGCCCGAAGGCCAGCACCGCTTCGCCCGGACGGCTCCGGTTGCTCCGCACGGCCTGCGGGGCGTGTGCAAGCAAGGCCTCTGAGGCCAATTGAAGCTCCTCGATGGCCGCCTGAATGGTCGGGGTGTCGGTTTGGTACGAAATGGCCGTCAGCCGTGCCGTATATTCAGCTTTTTGGCTCTCTTGAGCCGAAAGGGGCTGATAGTCCAACCACAGCGAAGAGCCGTCGTTGGCCGACAGCGCCACGCCACAGCAGAGGGAGAGGCAGAGCAAAACTGCTTTTCTGATCGTTTTGTTCATGGGATTAAAAGTTTGGGTTAATGGGAACTCCTAAGAACTCCCTTTGTGAGTGCATTTGGTTCAAAGATAGAGTTATTTTCGCGAAAAACAGATAAAAATCACATTAGAAAGACAACGACATACTCCGATCGGGTGCCGATCCGGAATTTGCCGCCCCAAAGCCCCAGCCCCGAACTGACGTAAAAATGGGTGTCGCCTTTTCGAGCGTATCCATAAGAGAGTTCGTACATCCGGTCGGTGATCCAGGAGATCGGCCAAATCTGCCCGCGATGGGTATGCCCCGAGAGTTGCAGGGTGACCCCATTGGCCTGCGCCTCCTCCAAGTGATAAGGCTGGTGATCGAGCAGAACAACCGGCTTGTCGCGGTCGAGGCTCTCCAACAAGGCGGCAATCGGCTTGCGGCGGCGGTTGCTTCGGTCGTCGCGCCCGGCGATCGAGAGGCGGTCGGCGATCGTCACGACCGAATCGCGCAGGACAGTCACCCCGGCGGCCTGTAAGAAGGAGAGCGAGGCCGGCAGGCCGGAAATGTACTCGTGGTTGCCCGGCACGGCGAAGACCCCATATTTAGCCCTGAGCCGGTGAAACTCCTCGGCCATATCCTGTTCCCAGAGCGGTTGGACGGAGTTGTCGATCAGGTCGCCGACAAAAAGAATTACATCCGGCTCCTCGGCATTGATTTGATCGACCCAGCGGGCGAACTCCTTCCGACCGATGTTATTGCCCAAATGGAGGTCGCTGGCGGCGACGATTTTCAGCGGTGCGCCGAACGTGTTTCCGGGGATTTCGAGGGTCAGTTCGACCCGCTTTTTGTGTTGATAGGTCAGGTACCCGGCGGTAAAAATAAGGATCATCGCCCCGAATAGCACGCCCACTCCGACCCAGCTTCCGGACATATATTGTTTGAGCGGAGGCACCAGCCCGGTTAGCCTCAACAGATCGGCCAAGAGCAAGGCGATCAACAGGTAAAGCAGGATTACAACCCACGAAGTACCCACCCGGTTGAGCACCAAGGCGATGCCCGAAGGCAATTCGCCCGAGAACCTCATCCCGAGGAAAAACGCGGCCAAAGCCACGACCACAAACCCCGCCCAGAGCGGACGCAAGAAGTAGCCCGAGGGGATCATCTGCCACACCCGGCCAAGCACATAACCATTGGCTCCCAAGACAACGGCCAACATGACAAACATTGTTATTCTCATCCTTTTTAAACAGATTTTCGCAAAGATAAAAAAAAGAAGTACATTTGCCCCTGCAACGGTTTCCGATTCACCGCCCGGTGGGGTGCGTGAGGAGGAATGAAATGGGAATGCCGTGAAAGTCGGCAACAGTTCCCGCTGCTGTAAGTTCCACTCAAGGTTTCGGCACTCTTTGCCACTGGCTCTTCGGAGCTGGGAAGGCGCCGCCAACCGGAACAAGTCAGAAGACCTGCCTTTGCATAAGCGTTACCTCCTGCGGAGAATAGGAGCACACCGGCAAGGCACTGACTTTTTCACCATTTCAGCCATCAAAATCAGTCGTCGTTTGGGTGTTTTTCTTCTCTAATGTTTGCGAGGTGATTGCCAACGGGAAGATTGCGAATGTTTTATTTACCTAAATTTAATCTGACGATGAAAAAATTATGTATCCTGTTTATGCTTTCGGTCGCGCTGTTGACCGGGTGTAAAAAAGACGAATTGGTTCCCCCGGCGGAATTTCAGCTTGAACTCCCCGCAGAACTCACTTTCGAGGCGGGCGAAACCCGCTCTTTCGACTACACGGCGAGTGGCGACTACACCGTTGCCATCACCTTCCCCGAAGGTTGGGCGGCCAAAGCCGAAAACAACCAACTGCAAATTACCGCTCCCGAGGCCAATCTGTCGGCTCAATTTACCGGCGATCTGAACGTGACCGCCCTTCAGGGAACGGCGATCCTTTACGACCGGACGGCTTCTCTGTCGACCCTCGCCACACTGACCTTCGAAGAGGTGCCCGCCGAATACCTCGCAGGCCCCACGGCTTATGGCGAAAATCTCTATTCCACATACACTGAGGGCACGCCCTATACCGGTTACAGCGACACCCGCACCGGGCTGGGGTGGGAGATCAACGAAGCCTTTGGCAGTCGCGATTTCTGGAACGGCGGGGTGGCCGTCTCCCGCTGGAACGACCGGTCGACCACCGGAACCGGCAACCAATGCAGTGTCTATGCCGAGGGCGGAGCCGGAGGGTCGCTCACCTTTGCCGTGGCCACCGGGATGTTGAACGACTATGGCGGCGACTATGCGCGGATCGCTTTCGGCGGGCAGACGGAGGAACTGATCGAAAGTTTCCAGGTCTCCAACGCCACCTATCCCGCCCTTTCGATGATCGAGGGCGACGCTTTTGCCAAACAATTTACCTATGAAGATGCCGATTGGCTCAAGCTCGTGATTACCGGCTACAATGCGGCCGGAACCGCCACGGGCACAGTCGACTATTACTTGGCCGACTTCCGGAGTGCTACCGCTCCGGGAGTTGTCGAGGGGTGGAAGCAGGTCAATCTCTCCTCGCTCGGGAAGGTCAACCGCCTCGAATTTTCCTTTGAAAGCTCGGATACCGGCCTTTACGGGGTCAACACACCGACCTATTTTTGCTTTGACGATTTGGTAATCAAGAAATAAAATACTGGGGTTAGAAAGGCGTGTCATCACGTCTTAGAGCCGTTTCCCGTTGTTGGTGGGAAGCGGCTCTGCTATTTTATAGATCGAGGTAGATACCGTAAAAATGGGCAGACTTTTTAAAAAATGTTGGTATTTGGCTAAAAAAACCTATTTTTGTAGTATCGGGTGGAAAACCTAATGACGGATAAGTATTTACAAAACCTAAAAATTATATCAACGATGAGAACACAAACGCAAGCACTTCCTTTGTCGCTGACCTCGCACAAAACCTACCTTTGGGCCGCTCTGTTCGTGGCCGGGAATATCGCCCTGCCCCAACTTTGCCACACCGTGGGCTTGGGTGGACAGGCCTTTTTGCCGATCCTTTTCTTTACGCTGATCGCCGCCGCCCGCTATGGGGTGGTCTGCGGATTGGTGACCGCTGTGGCTTCGCCGCTGGTCAACCACCTGATGTTCGGGATGCCGGATGCCGGGATGTTGGCACTGACCGTCGCAAAATCGGTCGCTTTGGCTCTGGTGATCGGCTTGGCCGTTCAGAAAACGGGCAAACTGACCTTGACCGCCGGTGTGGCTGGGATCGCCGCTTATCAAATCGTGGGCATCGCCCTCGTGGCCGCAACGACCGGAACGCTCGCCACCGCGTGGAGTGCCGCTCTGCTCAGCTGGCCGGCCATGGCGATTCAGGTGATTGCGATTCTTGTCCTGCTTCAATTGCCGAATCGGAAATAAGCCGATGCACTCGTTCGAAGAGGTTCAGGCGCGGATACGGGAATTTGTTTTCGATCGGGAGTTCGACTTGGTGGTCGCCATTGCCAACGGGGGTATTATTCCGGCGGCTCTGCTCAACCAGCGGTTGGGATTGCCCTTTGAGTTGATTAAACTCAGCCTGCGCGACCCCGATCAGCGACCGATGTACGAAAGCCCCCGGCTGGTGCAACCCATCGGCTTTGACTATGCGGGCAAACGCATCCTGCTGGTCGAAGACCGGGTCAAAACGGGAGCAACGCTCCGTTATGCCAAAGCACTGTTGGAAGAGCAAGCGGCTGATGTCAAGACCTTTGCGGTCAACGGCGCGGCCGATTATTCGCTCTTTAACGAGATGTGTTTTAAATTCCCCTGGATTTTGTAAAGGGGACTTCGAAAAATCCAAAATACTGCGTTACGCTCCCTCTGAAAAATGCTCGAGTACCTTTAGTACACTGCGCTTTTTCTTCGGTCGCAAGCCTTGTCTTTTGAATTTTTGGAAGCCCCCCGCTAAATAATAAAAACAACAACAACAATATGGACAGAAGAAAATTTTTAAAGACCCTCGCAGTCACCGGAGCGGCGACGCTGATCGACTTTTCTCCGCTGAAGAGCCTGCTGGCGCAGGGGCAGACCGGCGTATCGAAGGCCGACGATCTGGTCGCCGTCATGGGCGGAGAGCCGGACGCGATGTTGCGCCGTGCCATGGCCGAGCTGGGCGGGATCGAACGCTTTGTCAAGCGAGGCAACCGCGTGGTGCTGAAACCCAACATCGGCTGGGATCGCCCGGCGGATCGCGGAGCCAACACCAACCCGTTGTTGATGGCCACGATGGTCAAAATGTGTTTGGATGCCGGTGCGAGCGAGGTGCAGGTCTTTGACCACACCTGCGACGACTGGATCAGAACCTATGCCAACAGCGGCATCAAAAAAGCGGTCGAAGATGCCGGAGGCAAAATGTTGCCCGCCAACACCGAAAATTATTACGTCGACTACAACCTGCCCAACGGGGTGAGACTGAAGAAGATCAAACTTCATCAGGCGATCGCCAACTGCGACGTGTGGTTCAATATGCCGGTGCTCAAACACCACGGCGGTGCCAAGATGACCGCCTCGATGAAAAACCTGATGGGGATCGTTTGGGATCGCGGTGCGTTCCACTCGAACGACCTGCAACAGTGCATCGCCGATGCCTGTACGCTGGCCAAACAGCCCGCGCTCAACATCGTCGACGCTTACCGGGTCATCAAGGACAACGGCCCGCAGGGACGCACAGCCGCCGACACGGTGACGCTGAAAACGCTGATCGTCTCCCCGGACATCGTGGCCGCCGACAGCGCTTCGCTGAAATTCTTTGCCCAGGTGCGCAACGTGACCGAAGACGAAGTGAGCCACATCGGTAAAGGCCAAGAGCTGAAATTGGGCACCACCGACATCGACGCGATGAATGTGAAGCGTATCCGGATGTAAAAATCTGTATAAGCGACATGAAAACAGCTACCTTTTTAAAATACATCCGCCGGACGCTCGCCGTAGTGTTCGGCGGGTTGCTTTTGCTTTTCTTCCTCGATTTCACCCACACCCTCCCCGTCTCGTTTCGCTGGCTGACCAATATCCAGTTGGTCCCGGCCATCCTGAACGGGCTGATCGGGATCGTTTTGTTGTGGCTCTTGGCCAGCCTGCTCTTCGGGCGAATTTATTGCTCGGTAATCTGCCCCTTGGGCATTTTGCAGGACGTTATTTTGCGGGTCAAGAAGTGGTTTTATCGCGCAAGGAAAGAGAAGAAAAAGCTCCGCACGAAATACGAACGGCCCCACAACATCGTCCGTTACACCCTCTTGGGCGTGGGCGCGGTGGGCGTGGTGAGCGGCTGGACGGCTCTCATCCTTTGGCTCGACCCCTATTCCAACTTCGGACGGATCGCCGTGGCGGCCTTCAAACCGGTTGTGATCGGGATCAACAATGCCCTGTCGTCGCTGTTGACCCGCTTCGGGAACTATTCGGTCTATCACTATGAAATCCTCAACCTGAACGCCTTTTTGGCCATTTTCGGCATCGCCCTGTTGGTGCTGTTGGTCGTGTTGGTTTGGCGCAAGGAGCGTATTTGGTGCAACACGATCTGCCCGGTCGGCACTTTTTTGGGGTTGCTCTCCCGCTTCTCGCTTTTTCAGGTCTCGATCGACGCGAACCGGTGTAACCACTGTAAAAACTGCACTTCCAACTGTAAATCGCGGTGCATCGACGACACGCAGTTCAAGGTCGACGCGAGCCGCTGTGTGGCCTGTTACAACTGTTTGGATAAGTGCAAACAAGACGCAATTCACTACCGCCCAAACGGTTGGTGTAAGGTAAAATACAAAACCGAGCCGAAACCTGTCGCGAGCGCGAAAAAGACGACCGACGTGAAAAGCCAATCGCAAGCCGGAAACGAGACACTCAACACCTTTCAGCTCTCCCGCAGGCGGTTTGTGCAGGGTTCTGCGCTGACGCTGGCGACGTTGCCGTTCCTCTCTTATGCGGCGGCAGGGAAATCCAAAGAGCCTAAGTATGAAACCCGGAGCCGTTACCCGCTTCCGCCGGGAGCCGCTCCCGATTTCCACGAGAAATGCACGGGGTGTCAACTCTGTGTGAGCCAATGCCCGATGCAGGTGTTGCGCCCGGCCTTTATGGAACACGGCGTGCTCTCAATGATGCAACCCCTGCTCTATTTTCATCCGCACGCCTATTGCAACTATGGGTGTACACGCTGTTCGTCGCTCTGCCCCAACGGCGCAATCCTACCCCTTGATCGGGAGGAGAAACGCCTGCGCCAAATCGGCGAGGTGCATTTTGTGGAAAACGAGTGTGTGGTCAAGAAGTTCGATCAGGACTGCGGTGCTTGTGCCGAACACTGCCCCACGCTGGCCGTGCACATGGTGCCTTACCACAACGGGCTGACGATTCCGGCCATCGACCCGGCGATTTGCGTGGGTTGCGGGGCTTGCGAGTCGATCTGCCCGGTACGCCCGAAGGCGATCTTTGTCGAAGGGTTGCCTGTGCAACGGAGCATCGACGCGGCCCTGATGGATGCACCGACCGGTGGCGGAGAGGTCGATTTGAACTCCCTCTACGACAACGTATTCGGTGACGAAACCTCCGCCGCCGAAGACTCGGAAGCCGCCTCCACGGCCTCCACGCTGACCGACACCCTCCCGGCGACAGAAGCCGCCCCGATCGACTTCGGCTTCTAATCCGAAGGAGGCAAGATTATCACAAAAAAGAACCCGCAGGCAAACAGTTTGCCTGCGGGTTTTATTTTCAGGGGATTGAAATTTACGTGCGGCCCATCATCTGCCGGATATGTTCGGCAACCCGTTCCATCAGCCATTTGGGGGTGGAGGTGGCTCCGCAAACACCGACCGAATCTGCGCCGGTGAACCATTCGGGGTCAAGTTCTTGCTCGTCCTCGACGGGGTAACTGCGAGCGTTCGACTCGATGCAGGCGGCAAAAAGGGCCTTGCCGTTGGAGCTTTTTTTGCCACTCACGAAGATAATTACGTCGTACTGCCGGGAAAAATTCCGCAGGTGCGGGTCGCGGTTCGAGACCTGCCGGCAAATGGTATCATTGACCACGACCTGCACCGGGTCTGCCGCGCGGCGGAGAATTTCGGCTTTTACGGCCTCGAACAGAGCGAGGCTTTGGGTCGTCTGCGAAAGCAAATAGACGGGGCGGGCGAAGTCGATCTGCTCCAGATCGGCGGGGTTTTCGATGATGATGGCCTGCCCTTCGGCCTGCCCGGCCAAACCGACCACTTCGGCGTGTCCTTTTTTGCCCAAAATAACCACTTGCCCCTGCACGGCGCGCATCTGCTCAAAGGCCTTTTTGACCCGTTCCTGCAATTTGGAGACCACCGGGCAGGTGGCATCGACCAACACAATCCCATGCTCCTCGGCCTGCCGATAGGTCGAGGGCGGCTCGCCGTGGGCGCGGATCAACACCGTTTCGCCCCGCAGGCGCGGAAAATCGGCGTGAGAGACGGTCTTCAGCCCCTCGGATTCCAAGCGCGAGACTTCGACCCGGTTGTGCACGATGTCGCCCAGCGAAAAGACAGGCTTTCCGCCGCTCAGCGACTCCTCGGCCTTGTGGATGGCGGTGACCACCCCGAAGCAGAAGCCGGATTGTTTGTCGATTTCGACCTGCATGGCACGTATAACGCCCTATTTTAGGAGTTCCCTTGAGTTAATTTGTTGATCTTTTCCATGACCCAAACCATCTGTTCCTCCTGGCTCATGCGGCTGTTGTCGAGCGTCAGGGCATCGGGAGCCTTTTTCAGGGGGCTGACGGCGCGGGTCATATCGGCCTGATCGCGTTTGCGGATGTTTTCGATGATCTCCTCCAACGACACTTTTTCGCCCCGCTCGGTCAATTCGCGATACCGGCGCATGGCCCGTACCTCCGGGTCGGCGGTCATGAAGAGTTTCAGTTCGGCATCGGGGAAGACCACCGTGCCGATGTCGCGGCCATCCATCACCACCCCTTTTTCTGTTCCGATAAGCCGTTGCAACTCAACCAATTGCTCCCGAACGGCGGGAATTTGGCTGACGGCGCTGACCCGATCGCTCACCTCGATGGTTCGGATCGGTTGTTCGACATTTTCACCGTTCAGGTAGATGTCGCTGTTGCCACTAACGGGGTTTGGGCGAAATTCAATGGTCACTTCGGGCAGGCCGGCAATCAGACACTCCGTGTCGATCGTCCCGTCAACCGCGATGCACCCCCGGCGCATGGCATAGAGCGTCACCGCCCGGTACATGGCCCCGGTGTCGATAAAAATATAGCCCAATTTGGCGGCGATGCGCCGGGCAAACGAACTTTTTCCACTCGACGAGGTGCCGTCGATCGCGATAACTATTTTTTTCATAAACTGTCAATGAATCATTTGGTCGACCGAGATGTTGATAAAAAGACTCAGGATGGCGGCGGCACCGAGCACAACGATCAACGCCCCGGAAATGCGGTTCAAATAGAGCA
This sequence comes from Rikenellaceae bacterium, assembly GCA_031262465.1. Taxonomy (GTDB): domain Bacteria; phylum Bacteroidota; class Bacteroidia; order Bacteroidales; family Rikenellaceae; genus JAJQAW01. The sequence goes on along the minus strand of JAISHQ010000091.1, from coordinate 38,945 downwards.
TATGCCGGGGACGAAAGCGGCGACGAAAGAGGCTCACCCCGGAAGTCAGAGCCAGCCACCAAAACGATGCCCCAACGAACACCCCGCCGATTAGCCCGGCTCCCATAAAATAGGGTACATCGCCCTCGCTGCTCACCCCGAAGGTGGCGAACAGGGCAATAAACATCAGGATAAAGGCCGGATTGGTCAGCGTAATCAGGAAGACCGAGAGGTAATCGCTCCAGAGACTCCCTTTGTTTGCCCGATTTCTCCGGATCTGCACCACCGGGTTTTTCAGGAAAATATTAACCCCCATGATGATGACGCAGATGCCCCCCAAGACTTTCAGTATGTCGATGTGGCGTTGGACAAAAGTCAGCACCACACTCAAAAAAAAGAGGGCGATGGTGGCAAAAATCGTGTCGGCCGTGGCCGCCGCGACCCCCGACAGAAAGCCCGACCGGTGGCTTCGGCAGAGCGTGCGCTGGATACAGACCATGCCCACCGGCCCCAACGGGATCGACGCCACAAAACCAATCAGTATGCCTTTTGCCAAAAAAGTCAGCCACTCCATAATCCGAAAGATAGGTCACAAAGTTACAAAATAGAATCCGCTTTCGGAAAATAACGCCTATCTTTAGGCATTATTTCACGGTTATGAAAAAACGGATTCTATACTGCCTGCTCTCGCTGGTGTTGTTGTCCCTGCCGTGGCTGGGATTGCCCGGTTATACGCTGTTGGTCGCCTTTGTGCCGCTTTTTTGCCTGCAACAGGAGTTGGCGACGGCAAAAAACAGGCGGGGGAAACCCGTTCGTCTTTGGCCCTACATATTGATAACCTTTGCGTTGTGGAGCGCGCTCTCGGTGTGGTGGGTCGGCAATTCGGTGTTGCTCTCGCCGGTGGCCGGTGGGGCAGGGCTGGCCTTTTTCATCGTCGTGGCCTGTGTGGCGGTGACCACGTTTGTGATCTTTCTGCCGTTTATGGCATACCATTATATATGGAGGCGCGCCCCACGGTCGTTGGCTTATGCCGTGTTGATCTCGGCGTGGGTCGGGTACGAATTTATCTTCCTGCACGGCCAAATAACCTTTCCGTGGCTGATCCTCGGGAACGGCTTTGCCAACTCCATTGAGGCGGTGCAGTGGTACGAATACACCGGCGCGCTGGGCGGGTCGGTCTGGGTGTGGGCGTGTAACATCGCTGTTTACGAGGCACTTCGGGCGTGGAAACACCAAAAATCGCTTCGCCTGTGGATTCGCCCGGCCGGGTGGATCGGCATTCCGTTGCTCTTTTCGTTGCTCCTCTTTTGGAGCTATCGGGAGCAAGAAAACCCCTTGCGGGTGGAGGTCATTCAGCCCAATTTCGACCCATACCAAAAATTCGAGGCGCTCTCTTTCGAGGAGCAGACCCGAATCATCCTCTCTTTGGCCATGAATGCCCCGTCCGATGTCGACTATTTTGTCGCTCCCGAAACGGCTATCGACGAGCAACTGCTTGAAAGCGGGATCGAAACCAATAGTTACATCACCCTGATGCGTCGTTTCCTGAGCCAACGATACCCCGAGGCCGAAATGGTCATCGGCGCGACCACCCTGCGCACCTATTCTTCGGCGCAGGAGGCTTCCGAGACCGCCCGCCCAAACGGCTCCGAGACCCTTTGGTACGACATTTATAATACGGCTCTGCAAATCGACACCCATCAACCCGTTGCCCTATACCACAAATCGAAATTGGTTGCTGGGGCGGAGATGGTGCCTTATGCCCAGCAATTCCCGTGGCTGTTGCGGCTCTCTGTCAACTTGGGTGGAGCCAGTGGCCTCTTGGGCACCGACCCCGAGCGCAGTATCTTCACCTCCCAACGAGGGGTTCGTGTCGGTGTGCCGATATGCTGGGAGGCGGTCTTCGGGGAGTACACCACCGGCTTTGTCGACAAAGGGGCCGAGGCGCTGTTTGTCATCAGCAACGACGCCTGGTGGGGGAATACCGCCGGGCACCGCCAACTCTTCGCCTTCTCCCGCCTGCGCGCCATCGAAACCCGTCGCTCGATCGCCCGCAGTGCTAATACCGGCATCTCCGGCTTCATCGACCAACGGGGCCGGGTGATCGACCGTTCCCGGTGGGACGAGCGCGTTGCCCAGAGCGGGGTCGTCAATCGGAACGACCGGATCACCTTCTACGTCCGTTTCGGCGACATGACCGGGCGCATCTGCTTGCTTGTCTTCGCCCTTTGCGTCCTCTATTACATCGCCTATCGCCGCAAAAAGAAAGATTTGTTATACGAATAACGGATTCGGTCTTCAATATGACGAGTCCGGTCATTATTTCTCCCATAAAATATACAACCTCTTATTTGGTAAATAAAATATGCCATTAAACACAAATAGATGCTGAAATGAAGTTGGCGGAATGATTTTTTTTCGTTTTCTTTGTCCGAAATTTCTAAACTTCGAAACACCCATGTTAGAAATGCCCTTAGAGTTTGTTATATACGGTTTTTCGAATAATTGTTGTACCTTTACATCGCCTTGGGTGTGAAGCCAGACGTGGCAGACCCAACAACGACTTACTAAAGCAAGTAGAGAGGTTTCGGTTAATCAGACTAAAAAAGACAGGCACCTGAAAATGGTGGTTTCAGACCGCTGTTCGATGGATTGTGAATGATTTTCTTTGAGACGGCATGAATGATTGAGATTACAGCCGCAAGAAAACATAAAGCACTAAGATACAGCCCAATACACGGATTGGGATGAGCTAAGGGTATTTTTTGACTGAAAGAAATCGCCTGAAAACACCTGACCTCAATGAGTACCATCATAACCAGCCGGGAGGAGATCGAGAAAGTCCAGTGGTTCGTCATGAGTGCCTATAAAAACGAGCGGAAGGCGGAAGAAAAACTCAGCGGCAAGGATGGTTTGGAATATTTCATACCGAAACATTATGCGGTGAGGGTCTATCACGGAGTAAAATCCCGACGGCTCGTACCGGTTATTCCCAACCTGATATTTGTACACGCCTCCCAAAAGCAGATTACAGAATTTAAGCAATCGTATAATTTTTTGCAGTTCGTCATGTGGGAGAAAAGCACAGGGTTGGAATACATCACGGTGCCCGACCAGCAGATGGACAGCTTTATCCGAATTGCCTCTCAGCACGAAGAAGAAACCACGGTTTATTACAAGCCCGAAGAAATCGACATCCAGCGGGGTGCGCGCGTGCGTATCCACGGCGGCCGGTTCGACGGTGTGGAGGGTGTGTTCATGCAAGTAAAAGGGAAACGGAACCGCCGGGTGGTCGTGATGCTCGAAGGAGTGATGGCGGTCGCGGCAGAAGTGCATCCCGATTTGATAGAGGTTTTGAAGTAAAAATCATGTGGCCATTTCAAAAACGTACTTCACTAAAAGATAGCGGTGTATTTCAGGGGTTTACTGAGTGGCACTGTCACATCCTGCCGGGAGTGGACGACGGTGTGGAGACCTTGGAGGAGTCGCTGAAGATACTGAGCCTGTACGAAACATTGGGCATAAAAACCGTTTGGCTCACCCCGCACATCATGGAGGATATACCCAACACGACCGCCGAATTGCGGGAACGTTTCGCCGAGTTGCAAGGGGCTTATGGCGGAAAAGTGGAACTTCACTTGGCCGCCGAAAATATGCTCGACAACCTCTTTGAGGAGCGCTTGGCGCAAAACGACCTGTTGCCGTTGGGCGAGAAGGGCGACAGCTTGTTGGTAGAAACTTCTTTTTTAAATCCGCCGATGGATTTGTACGGTACGCTGGAACGCATCCGGTCAAAAGGCTATCATCCCGTGTTGGCTCACCCCGAACGGTATGTCTATATGGGCGAATCGGATTACGGGCGACTGAAAGCCATGAACGTGAAGTTCCAACTCAACTTATTCTCGTTGGTTGGCGTATATGGCTCCGAGACAAAGAAAAAGGCGGAACGGCTGTTGGAAAACGGGATGTACAACCTGACAGGCAGCGACACACACTATCTCTCATTCTGGAAAGAAAATCTCAACCGAAAAGAGATTAAAAAAGAGGCTTTAAACGCTTTGCAAGACATAGCATCAGCGAATAATCTTTGATAAAGAGATTGTAACGAATTATGAGTCATTCTCTCAAGATAACAAAAAACGTTTTATTTAACCGGTACCTCAGTTACTGGTTTGTCCTCGCTATTGATGTCTGTTTGTCGGTTGTGGCGACCTTGTTTGCCTTTTTGTTGGTCAAATATTTTATGCCGACATCCATTTCAGCAACCGATTTATTTCGGATCGTACTCCTCTCCTTTGTTATTAGTTTGGGTTGCTTCTACCTGTACCGCACACACCATAACATCATACGACACTCATCGCTGAAAGGTCTGTGGACAATCGGTTTGGCGATATATTCAAGTAAGGCATTGCTATTCGGGGCGTTGTATTTCTTGCCGATTGTGAATCTTACCATCAATGCACTTTGGTTAGGTGTGTTACTCGACATTCTGCTTACCATGCTTTTTCTGGTAAGCGTGAGGGTTACGATGTTGCTCGTGTATGACTGGGCATTGAAAAAAATTGTCAAAACCCAGACACGCATTCTCATATACGGCAACGGCGACAAGAGCGTGGCACTCAAAACACGCCTGCAAAAGAGCGAGCACTATAAGGTTGTCGGATTCATCAATTACGGTAAAAAGTTAAACTCGTACCGCATCTCGGAGTTGCCAAACTTTACGTTCTCCGACGAGAGTCAATTTGAGCAAGTGATTGAAAAAAACGACATTGATGCCATATTGTTTGCCACCTCAAAAGATGTGCAAGCCGAGAGCAAACGGCTGATACACTATTGCGAGAAAGGTGGAAAGCGACCGATCCGTACACTCATCGCCCCGCAGGTGGACGAATTTGTCGGCACAGAATCGGGTAAAAATAAAGTCCGCGAAGTGCGCATCGAAGACCTGTTGGGGCGCGAGGAGATCAATATCTCGATGGACAAAATCAAAGAGAATTTGTCCGGAAAGCGCGTTTTGATCACCGGTGCCGCCGGGTCGATCGGGTCGGAATTGTGCCGTCAACTTGCCACCTTTGGTGTCAAACAGTTGATCCTGTTCGATAATGCCGAAACGCCCATTCATACGTTGCGGCTGGAATTGGAGAAAAAATTCCCCAAGCTCAATTTCGTCCCGATGATTGGCGATGTGCGCTTGGAAGATCGGCTGGATGTCGCCTTCCGAACCTACCGTCCCGAGGTTGTTTTCCATGCGGCGGCCTATAAGCACGTGCCGCTGATGGAGGAGAATCCGTGCGAAGCTGTCGCGGTGAATGTGGTCGGCTCGCGCAACGTGGCCAACAAATGCCTGCAATACAATGTCGAGAAGATGGTGATGATTTCGACCGACAAAGCGGTCAACCCGACCAACATCATGGGTTGCACCAAACGGCTGGCCGAAATCTATGTTCAGTCGCTCGGTATAGCCTTGTCACGCGGTGAAATCAAGGGGAACACGAAATTCATCACGACCCGTTTTGGTAATGTGCTCGGCTCCAACGGCTCGGTAATTCCGCTGTTTCGGGAACAGATCGCCTCGGGCGGCCCGGTGACGGTCACCCACCCCGACATCATCCGGTTTTTTATGACCATCCCCGAGGCCTGCCGTCTGGTTATGGAGGCCGCAACGATTAGTAAAGGCAACCAGATCATGGTCTTCGACATGGGAGAACCGGTCAAAATTGCCGACTTGGCAACCAAGATGATTAGCTTGGCCGGGTTCATTCCAGGCAAGGATATTCAGATTGAATACACGGGCTTGCGTCCGGGCGAGAAACTCTACGAAGAGGTGCTGTCGGATGTCGAAAACACATTGCCCACCTCGCACGACCGCATCCGCATCGCCACGGTATGCGAATACGATTACGCGAAAGCCAACGAAGTGGTGAATCGGCTGGGCGAGCTGGCCAAGACGTTCCAAATTACCGACATGGTTCGCCTGATGAAAGCAACCGTCCCCGAATACAAATCCAACAACTCTGTCTTCGAACAGTTCGACAAAACTAAAAAACAGACAGTAATCGCATGAAAATAGCAATCGTAGGAACCGGTTATGTAGGCCTTGTATCCGGAACTTGTTTTGCCGATATGAGCATCGAAGTCACTTGTGTCGATGTCGATAAGGCAAAGATAGAAAAATTGGAGAACGGCATCATTCCGATATATGAGCCGGGGCTGGAAGAGATGGTGCTCAAAAACAAAAAGGCTGGCACTCTCCGATTTACGACCGAGCTTGCGGATGTATTGGACGATGTGGAGGTTGTATTTAACACCGTGAGTACTCCGCCCGATGAGGATGGAAGTGCCGACCTTAAATATGTCCTTGAGGTGGCTCGCACGATTGGCCGAAATATGAAACACTATGTATTGGTGGTGACTAAATCGACCGTTCCGGTGGGTACCTCGCAGAAGGTCAAGGCTGCCATACAGGCTGAGCTTGACAAAAGAGGTGAAAAGATTGAGTTTGATGTCGCTTCGAACCCTGAGTTTTTGAAAGAGGGTGCCGCCATTAGTGACTTTATGTCGCCCGATAGGGTTGTGGTGGGTGTCGAAAGCGAACGAGCAAAGGAGCTAATGACCCGTCTATATCGGCCGTTTCTGTTGAATAGAGATCGAATCATATTAACCGATATTCCCTCGGCCGAGATGATAAAATACGCGGCCAACTCCATGCTTGCCACGCGCATATCGTTCATGAACGATATTGCTAACTTGTGTGAGATGGTGGGTGCTGATGTGAATATGGTCAGAAAAGGCATCGGTTCAGATACACGCATCGGCAATAAGTTTCTCTATCCGGGTTGTGGGTATGGCGGCAGTTGCTTCCCGAAAGATGTCAAAGCACTCATCAAGACTGCCGATCAGAATGGCTATGAGATGAAAGTTCTCAAAGCCGTAGAGGAAGTCAATGAAAAACAGAAATCCATCCTGTTCGAAAAGCTGTCGAAACACTACAACGGTGACCTCAAAGGCAAAACGGTGGCAGTTTGGGGCTTGGCCTTCAAACCCGAGACCGACGATATGCGAGAGGCTCCGGCAATCGTGCTGATCGATAAACTGATTCAGGAAGGAGTAACCGTCAAAGTGTACGACCCGATAGCCATGGACGAGTGCCGTCGTCGTGTGGGAGATAAAATGATATACTGCACGGATAAGTATGAAGCTGTTCTTGATGCCGATGCCCTAATGTTAGTAACCGAGTGGAAGGAGTTCCGTGTACCGAGTTACAGCGTGATGAAGAAGACCATGAGAGAACCTATAGTTATCGACGGGCGAAACATATACGATAAACGCGAGATGGCCGATAACGGTTTTACCTACTACAAAATCGGATAGATGAAAGTATTGGTTACCGGCGCGGCGGGCGGGCTACATAAGATTTAGTGAAATAATTTGAATTTACAAAATAATTAAACTGATGAGCATTTTTGCAGGCAAGACTCTCTTAATCACCGGAGGAACCGGCAGTTTTGGAAATATGGTTCTGAAACGTTTCTTGGATTCTGACATCAAAGAGATTCGGATTTTCAGTAGGGATGAGAAAAAACAGGACGATATGCGTCATCATCTTCAAGATCAATACCCCGCTTCGGTCTCAAGTAAGGTAAAATTTTACATTGGTGATGTTCGTGACCGTCAGAGTGTTGATACTGCGATGAGAGGAGGGGTCGACTATATCTTTTCTGCTGCAGCACTTAAACAAGTTCCCTCTTGTGAATTTTTCCCCATGCAGGCCGTTGAGACAAATGTGTATGGAACGAATAATGTGCTGGAATCAGCGATTGAACATGGTGTGAAAAAGATAGTCGTCCTCTCCACCGATAAGGCGGCCTATCCGATCAATGCTATGGGTATTTCAAAAGCCATGATGGAGAAAGTTGCCACGGCAAAGGGGCGTCAGCTTGGAAGTGACGCAAAGACCGTAATCTGTTGTACTCGTTATGGTAACGTAATGGCTTCTCGTGGCTCCGTAATTCCTCTTTGGGTGGAGCAAATGGAAATAGGTAAGCCAATTACCATGACCGATCCCCAGATGACACGTTTCATGATGACACTGAATGATGCTGTCGATCTCGTAATTTATGCATTCGAACATGGTGAAAATGGAGATCTCTTCGTGCAAAAGGCTCCGTCGGCAACACTTGACGTGCTGGCTGAAGCTCTGAAACAGACGTATGCCCCAATCAATCCAAAGTTTGGAGAGACTGAGATCAAGGTTATTGGAACTCGACATGGTGAAAAACTATATGAAACCCTCGTAACACGCGAAGAGATGGCCAGAGCAATTGATTGTGGTGATTATTACCGTATCCCATGCGATGGCAGAGACCTTAATTACGATAAGGTAGAGGGCGGGAATCCTGACATCGAAAAAATGGATGAATACCATAGTCATAATACTCGACGTCTTGATGTCGAAGAGATGAAAGAATTACTTCTTAAATTAACTTTTATACGTGAAGACCTCGGGCTTCGACCTCGTACCAAGTCTCGGGAAATACGTAGCGAATAATCCATACAGACAACATGAAATTTTTAGTATTAGGCTGTAATGGTATGGCCGGCCATACCATATCGTTATACCTTCAAGAGCAAGGACACGATGTTTTCGGATTTGACCGTGTTACATCAAAATATATTAAGAGTATTGTCGGCGATGCGCGTGATACAGAATCAATAAAAACACTTATCAAAGAGGGTAAATATGATTCTGTCATTAACAGCATTGGTATTCTCAATCAATTTGCCGAACAAAACAAATCGCTTGCCACTTTCCTCAATTCGTTTTTCCCGCATTTTTTGGCCGAAGTAACGGCAGACACCGACACGCAGGTTATTCACATGAGTACCGATTGTGTATTTTCAGGCAAAAAAGGCGAATATACTGAAGATGATTTTCGTGACGGAGAAACATTTTATGATCGTTCAAAAGCACTTGGTGAATTGGACGACGACAAGAATATCACACTCCGCAACTCTATTGTTGGACCTGACATCAATCCAAATGGAATAGGGTTGATGAATTGGTTCATGAAACAGCACGGTGAGATCAATGGTTTCACCAAAGCGATGTGGACAGGCCAAACTACACTGCAACTTGCTAAAACCATGGAAGCCGCCGCGAAAGAGAAGGCACATGGATTATATAATACCGTACCCGACCACTCGATTAATAAATACGACCTTTTAGGATTGTTTAACCATTATTTGCGCGACGATTCAATAAAGATTAATCCCATAGAAGGTATCAATCTCGACAAGTCATTAAAACGAACGAGATACGAATTCGATTACCGGATACCCGATTACGACCAGATGATTTCAGAATTGGCGGCATGGGTTATCAAGCACAAAGACATGTATCTTCATTACGCCCTGTAAAGTATGAATAAATTGAAATTATAGAGTAATATAAACAAGCATGAGTTCAGCAAGTAGCTCAAAACGCATTGCACAAAATACAATGTTGCTATACTTGAGATTGGTTGTTGTAATGATCATCAATCTTTATATAGTACGAATTGTATTAAATGCTCTGGGTAGTGAAGATTATGGTATTTACAATGTAGTGGCTGGTGTCATTACGATGCTTGGTAGCGTTAGTAGTGTTCTTGCAACTGCAACACAAAGGTATTATTCTCATGCCATAGGAGAGAATAGGAAAAATAGGTTACAGGATATATTTTCCGCAAGTATAAACATATATGCTATCTTATCCATTATTATAATACTGCTTGGAGAAACTGTCGGTTTATGGTTTATCAACACTCAATTAGTAATTCCGGCAGAGAGGATGGTTGTGGCAAATTGGGTATATCAATTCTCAATATTCTCTTTTATTTCGACTATTATTCAGATCCCATATTCGGCAGCTGTAATCGCACAGGAAGAAATCGGTGTTTTCACGATAGTAACGACGGTTGAATGTATCCTCAAACTTCTTTCAGCTCTTTTACTTTTAATAATTCCCTTTGATCGCTTAATTATATATGGTTTTACGTTATTCGTTATTCACTTGCTCACATTAATTGTGTATATGATAATCGGGCATAGTAGATACGAAGAATGCCATTATCATAAACGAACAGACAAAAAACTATACAAAGAGATGCTATCGTTCTCAGGTTGGTCTTTTTTTGGATCAGTTGCGGGAGTTGGTATGCAACAAGTCAATACCATTTTGGTTAATATATTTTTTGGGCCAATAGTCAACACAGCAAGAGCCATCGCACTGCAACTCAATTCAGCATTTACTGTATTTAGTTCGAGTTTTATTCTCGCCGTGAAGCCACCAATGATTAAATCCTATGCCCAAAATTCATACACGTATTTAAATACTCTGTTTAATATAAGCAACAAATTCATTTACTATTGCTTGCTGGTACTATGCATCCCTATGATGTTAGAAATGGATACTGTTTTGAATTTATGGCTAAAAACCACAACAGAACAAACAGTGCTATTTTCTAAATTGATCATAATATATACTTTGATAATGTCACTAAATAACCCCATTACGACTATTATTCAGGCGACTGGCCATATGAAAGGTTATCATGTGCCGGTTGAAATATTCACATTGTTATGTGTTCCAGCCACATACATACTATTTAAGTTAGGGTATCCGGCATACACCACATTTATTGCAATGATTGTTTCAGCATTTTTAGCGCACATTGTTAGATTGATTTGTCTGAAAAAATATTACAAGCCATTTAGTGTGAGAGAATACCTTATCTCTTTCGTATTACCTGCCGCTATAATAACTGCCATTGCCTATTTATTATGCAATTGGGTACACAATAGTGTGACTGACAAAATTCCACGTCTCACGTTGGTTGCGTTAAGCTCAATCATTACTATCGGTTCTTTTGTGTGGTTAATTGGAATGACAAAGATAGAACGATCAACATTTAAAAGACTTATTGGCAATCTCCTACACGGAAATCGGTAAATTCTGTCTGCAGCTAACATAGTAGATGTAATTTAGTCACCTTCAAAATTAATCATTATGTATATAATCATTTTATTGGTTATTCTATATGCAATGGAGTTTAACCACGGACAAGGTAGATACAAGACGAGTAATCTATTTAATCTTATTCTTCTACTATTAATTTTATGTGCAGGACTGAGATATATGGTCGGTTCGGACACCATTTCATACATATTGAGTTACGATGAACTTCCCACATTTAAACAAATTTTTAGTGGAGATGTAGACTATTCGCATTACGAGCCTTTATGGATGGTTTTTTGCGCTCTTTGCAAAACCATTTCATCCAGTTATTTTTTCATGCAATTCGTCCATGCGATCATTATAAATACTATTATCTTTTTCTTTATTAAACGATATACAACACAAAAGAGCCTGTATCTCGCTATTTTGCTGTATTTTATTTGTTGTTTCTTGTATTTCAATACGGAGATTTTACGAGAGTCTTTAGCTGTATGTGCATTTTTATTATCGATCCGATACTTACAAGACAGAAAATATATATACTATTTTATTGGCTGCACCATTGCCGCATTATTTCATACTTCGGCGCTTGTATGTTTTATAGTGCCTCTCTTTATGGGCATAAAAAATAATAAGCGAGGATATATTATTTTGATTTTAATATGTATTTTTTCCTCTGCATTGTGGATCTTCTTTCAACAAAACATTCAAAGTTTTTATTTCATAAGTTCATTGGAGTACAAGGTTAATACTTATATTAAAACAGGTCTATATGAATTCAATATAAGAGGGACAATCCTACGGATCATGATCGATTTCTTTCTCCCATTTTTTATGCTACTTTTGAATTGGAAAAAAACAGAAAACAACGTTAATAATATCTTATTTCCATTTGTTTTTATATATGTTGCAATGGGACCTTTTAATGTATTTAATAATGTTATCTTTGATCGTTTTCAAAATTATTTCGTAATTCCATTTTGGATATATACTGCAAATACAATTTTATCGTCTTGGAAAGATATGCGCTTTCGCATAATTACACCTGCATTAATATCATGCTTAATCATTGTTGGGCAATATTATACTTACTTTGAATACGATGTAACAGGCGCATATAAGATATATGAACGCTATTTCCCATATACATCAACTATAACTCAAAAGGAAACCCCTTCGAGAAAATCAATGGAGAATCGCCACAAATCATTGAAACGATAACGATCTATTTATAGTCTCATTCATTCATAGTTTAAAATGACTATCCGTATAAATACCTAAACTCATTTTTGTAGGTTACGCAAGCGAATAGCAGTCTTGCGAATAGGGTCTGTGAGGCGTATCTACGGTTGAATTTGTAGCAGAACTCGTCGAGGTAGTTTTGCAGAAATTCGGGTTTTATGTCGTGATAGGTGTTGATTATCTGTCGTTTAGCATTGCTGATTGCGATGTGAACCCACGGCAACACCTCGCCGACCTTGTCCTTTGAAATCACCTGTGCATCGTGACGCGGAATGTACTCCTTGAGGTCGACATAGGAGGTTGATCCATCGGTGGCAACCTCTGTGGCATCGCTTGCCAGCTCTCGAACTACCTCATTGATAGTCTCTTTCGTTAGGTCTTCGATCACTCTCATCTTCAGGTAACCCACCCGGCGTGGCTTGGCACCCTTCTTGGGCGAGGCGACCAGTTCACTCTCTGCCATGACTAACACCTTGGTTTTCTTCTGACTACCGCGTCCACGTTTGAGTGGTTCGTCGCGCTTATCGGGCGGTGTAACGGTCGAAAAGAAGCCCTCGTCGAGTTCAATACGACCCGCCAGAACGTACTCCCCGTCGCGCTTGCCCATCGCCGCTCGCAACTTGTGAACCATGTGCCAAATCGGGTGATAACGCTTGTGGCCAAGCTGACGCTGAAGCTCCAGTGCCGAAAAACTCTTCTTGGTCGACGTAAGTAAGTGCATGGCTATGAACCAGTAACGATACGGCAGTCTCGATTTGTGCATCACCGTGCCGCTTTTCAGGGTGATGCGCGTGCGGCACGATTTGCACTCCCACTGCTCCCTGTCTCGCTTCCAATAATGGTCGGTTCCGCCACATTTCGGACAAACCACCCCGGCTTGCTCCCTGAACTCCTTGAACTTGCGCTTGCAACTTTCCTCGTCCGGAAACTCCCGCAAAAAATCGATCAACGTCATAACAATAAATTTTCTACCAAAAAAAAAATCATTTTTAGGAAAATATAAGGGTAGTCATTAGTTTAAATATGTCATATCTTGTAAGTGTTGTGGTTCCGACAAAAAACAGATACAAATATCTGAAGGAACTAATAAAACTAATTGATTCGTTTCGTTTGGATGAATTAGAACTTGTTGTACAGGACAATTCAGATAACAACTCTGAAATATTGGAATATCTGTCCACTTTTGATAATCCTAATATTAAATACTATTATAGAACTGATTCATTAACCATGTCCGGCAATGCTGATGTAGCAATTAGCAATGCAACAGGAGAATACATTTGTTATATTGGAGATGATGACGGAGTCTGTAGAAATATAGTAGATGTTGTTCGATATATGAAAGAGAGACAGATTGCTGCGGCATGTAGCGATGATACGGCTTGGTATTATTGGAATGGTCGGGCAAAGCTTTTTAAAAGCAGAAAACCTTTTTGCACACATGAATCAACCATTCAATTAGATAAACTATTAAGGCATGGCTTATCCTTATGGTATTCACGCATGCCATTAATTTATCATGGCATCGTTTTAAAAACAAAACTCATTGAACTTCAGAACAAAATAGGGACTTGCTTCCCAGGAAATCCCCCTGACATCGCGGGAGCAATAGCTTTGAGTTCTATTATTGATAAATATTATGAAATTAAAATACCTGTAATAATAAATGGTATTTCCGCTATGGCTGGTGGTGGAGTCGATCAAAAAGGAGGTGTTTTACCTTTGGACAAAGTACCATTTATTAATGAAGATGATATTCTTAATTGGGAGAAAACGATACCTCCTGTTTGGTGTGGTCATTATGCTTGGGCCAATTCAGGCATGAAAGCATTAAGAAAAGTAGGATTGGCAAATAAACTTGAAAAATTAAACTTAGAGTATGCATTAGCTTATGCTGTCGCATATAAACCACATAACAGGCAATTAAGGCGGTTATCATTCAAGTATTCTACAAATGTTGTTTATTTACTTTTTTTAATCGTTTTCTTATTCGCAAGGAGATATATACAGAAAATACATAACAATGTAAAGTTATTTGTTTCTCAGTCATATACTCAAAAAACGATTATTGAGGCAGAACAGTTTTTTACGAACCATACAACCGTTAAATTATAGGGCACACCTCTAATAGATTAGTTAAATAATGATAATAACTAAAACCCCATTCCGTATGTCCTTCTTTGGTGGAGGAACGGATATGCCTACATTCTTTAATGAATATGGCGGGGCGGTACTCTCGACGACATTCGATAAATATTGTTATGTCGTTGTACGACATATGCCACCTTTCCACCCTTACTTGACGGAGTTGGTTTATAATCACATAGAACGCATTAACGATATTGAAGAAATCGAACATCCGCTAATTCGTGAGTGTATGCGTCTTCACGATATAAAAGAAATTCGACTTTCCTACGAAGGCGACCTTCCTGCTCGTACAGGACTTGGAACCAGTAGCTCGTTTGCTGTGGGAATGCTTAATGCATTCTGTGCTCTTAAAGGAAAGATGATGAGCGATAGGTCTCTTGCTGAGGAGGCTATACATATAGAACGGAATATTCTTCAAGAATGTGGCGGTTGGCAGGACCAAATTGCTGCTGCATACGGAGGTCTTAATCGCATCGACTTTCACGATAATGATTTTACGGTTCATCCCATCATTATCCATCAAGACCGCAAAAAAGAACTGAATGAAAATTTGCTTCTCTTCTACACAGGTCTTCAACGTTTTTCGTCGGATATTCAGGCAGACACATTTTCAAAGCCTATTGATAAGAAAAATCAACTACTTGATATGCTCGCATTGGTAGACGAAGCTGAGAAGATTCTTTCCAACAATAAAACAACATTAAATGAGTTTGGAAAACTACTTGATTTAACGTGGAAGTTGAAGAGGGGAATTGGAGCAAAAGTCAGCGATGGAAGTATAGATGAACTGTATAATATTGCTATTAAGGCAGGTGCACTTGGTGGCAAACTACTGGGTGCTGGCGGTGGAGGATTCTTGCTTTTTTATTGTGAAAAAGAGAAGCAGAAAAATTTAATCAACACATTGAATAAATTGATGGTCGTCCCATTCAATTTTGAAAATGATGGAACAAATGTGATATATTATGCACCACAAGCATATTCTCCACGTAAAGAAACGAGATGAGTATGGAAAATGGATTGAACAAACATATAGATTTACTTGTTGAACGATATCCTGTACTGATAGCATGTAAAACTGACATCATAAGGGCTTACGAGTGCCTTGAAGCGACATATACAAATGATTGTAAACTTCTCGTATGTGGCAATGGCGGATCCGCTTCTGATTCAGAACATATTGTGGGAGAGTTGATGAAAGAGTTCAAGCTGAAACGGAAAATACATCTTGAGCAAGCAAAAGCATTGCAATCCATTAATCCAGAACTTGGAGCAACACTTTCTGATCATCTTCAAGGAGCTCTACCTGCAATTACACTTACTGCTCAATCTTCACTTATTACAGCTTTTATGAATGATAGTGAACCTGCATTTGTTTTTGCACAACAGGTTAATGGTTATGGAAAAAAAGGTGATTGTCTCTTGGGTATCTCGACATCGGGAAATAGTATGAACGTACTTTATGCCGCAGTGACTGCTAAAGCCAAAGGTTTGAAGGTAGTGGGACTTACTGGTCAAAAAGAGAGTAAACTGTCCGAGTTGGCCGATGTATGTATCCGTGTACCGGAAATAGAGACTTACAAAATTCAGGAACTTCATTCACCTGTATATCATTGTATTTGTTTGATGCTTGAAGATCATTTCTTTGGCTCGTGAAAATTGATAAGATTGACATAACAGGCTACGACACACTGTTACTTGATCGTGATGGAACTATTAATGTTCACATCATTGATGATTATGTTCGCAAATGGAACGACTTTGAGTTTATTCCTCATGCGCTCGATACGATTGTTTTTTGGAGCACGCAGGTAAAGCATATTTTTATTGTCACGAATCAGAGAGGAATCCAGAAAGGGAAATACACGATTAAGGATCTTGAGGATATCCATGCCCACATGATTGCCAAAATAGAGAAAGCAGGAGGATTTATCGATAAGATTTACTATTGCTCTTCTTTAACAGAGGATGATGTCCGTAGAAAACCCGGGCGAGGAATGTTCGACGATATTCTTCGCGATTATCCAGATGTCGAACCATGCAAAACGCTTATGATTGGTGACAGTGATGTCGATAGGGATTTTGCAAAAAATTGTGGTATAGATTTCGTTCGTATTGACTCATTAAAGCGCAAAGGTTCGTTAAAATACTGGGTTAATAATTAATATTATGGAAGTGATAATACTTGCAGGTGGTCTTGGAACTCGCTTGCGCTCTGATGTGAAAGATGTACCCAAAAGTATGGCTCCTATTGCAGGAAAACCATTTATGTGGTATTTGTTGAAATATCTTAGTAAATACGATCAAATATCTCGTGTGATCCTTTCTGTTGGTTATTTACGAGAGGTGATTTTTGAGTGGATCGATCAAGTCAAGGGTACATTCCCCTTCGAGTTTGATTATGCGGTAGAGGAACAGCCTCTTGGGACAGGTGGTGCCATAAAACTTGCCTTGAATAAGGCGAATGACGAACACGTTTTTGTACTTAACGGTGATACTTTTTTTGATGTAGATTTGATGGAGTTGTATACTACTCACCATACTAACAAAAAAAACATTACCATGGCATTAAAATTAATGACGCGGTTTGAACGTTATGGTACAGTGTGTATCGACAATGATGCTAAGGCTGGGACGATTCTTAGTTTCAATGAAAAGAAATATTGCGAGGAAGGATTAATTAATGGTGGAGTGTATATCATCAACAATGATCCTCATATCTTTGAAGGACTTGGAGATAAATTTTCATTTGAGACGGCTGTTCTCGAGCCACAATGTTACCACCATCAGCTATTTGGTGTAGTGCAGGATGGATACTTCATTGATATAGGCATCCCTGAAGATTTCCATAAAGCAAATCAGGAGCTACCTTCTCTGTTTGTTTGAAATTGACCTTACCTTTTTTCGCTCAAGAACTTACCATAAAGGAAAGGGTGAAGAGGATGTTATCATTCATAGAGCCTAAAAACCAGTAAAACAATAAAACAACAAAACAATGATTCTACTATTTCGATCCATTATTTTTGATTCCCGCGTCCTTAAATACGTGAATTTTTACCAAAGAAACAATATTGATTATACCATAATCGAATGGGACAGAAAAGATGAGGTACCTCCAAAGGAGCATTATGATTACTTTAGATTTAAAGCAGGTTTTTCAGTCGGCGGTATAAAGGGAATAATAAATAATACGCGTTGGATGATTTTTGTATATAAATACATCAAAGCTCATCCTGCCGCGACTACTATTCATGCATGTGACTTGAATACTGCCTTTCCCGCAGCATTATATAAGCGTATTCACAACAAGAATCTCAATGTGATTTTTGACGTAGGCGATTGGTTTAGTGCGAATTTTGCCCATAGGAGATTTGCTCGCCGAATTTCCCATGTTATGGAAAAGTTTACTTGTAAATGGGCAAACAATATCATCATCTGTGAACCTGAACGCGAAGAACAAATATCTTTTAAAATAAAACAAAAGCCACTTGTCCTTCGAAATATTCCAGAAATAAATGAAAGCGAAAGCCTTATTATTAATGAAGCTAATGACAAGTATAAATTTGATAATGATTGGCCGACACTCGTTTATTTTGGTGGACTTGTTGAAAGCAGGTATCTTGATGAAGTATTCAATTTAGCACGAACCGAAAAGTTTAATATGCTTGTAGGAGGTTGCGGATCGGCTGATAGGGAAGCTCTGTGCCAAGAATTAAATAAACTTCCAAATTTTAGATATTTTGGGCGGATGAAAACAAGGGAAGATGGATTACAAATGTCAAACAGTGCAGATATTATTTACGCAATGTATTGCAAAGACAATCTTAACCATATCCATGCCGCTCCTAATAAACATTATGAAGCAATGTTCTTAGGTAAACCAGTCATAACGACAAAGGGCACACTACCCGAAAAAAGGGTTGTAGAGAATAATATAGGGTGGGTAATCGAGGAAAACATAGAAGAGCTAACTCGCTTGTTGCGTTCTATTGATGATAAATCAATAAAAGAGAAAGGGCAAAACGCCAAAAAACTTTGGAATGAAAAGTACAAAGACGAGGTTTCAAACTTCTTTAATGAGGTTTATGCCAAAATCATAAAGTAGATCAAATTAATAGTTTCTGTATTTAAACTTTGAAAAATGATATACTCATCAATCGTACTGTATAGAACCGATCGAGATATGTTAAAAACCATTCTCGATTGCGTCTTGAATTCTATTATAGACAAGACATTCATTGTGGACAACTCGCCAACTGATGAACTAAAGTCGTTCGTTCTACAATATCCATCTTCAAAAATAGAGTACATATACGGGCAAGGTAATGTCGGGTATGGCGCGGGGCACAACATTGCCATCCGTAAATCCATTGCGGATGAAGCGAAATATCATATTGTATTAAATCCTGATATAAAGTTTGAACCAAACGTTATAGACTCTTTGCGTGCATTTATGGATAAATACCCTAATGCAGGATATGTCATTCCAAGAACATATGGGGTAGATGGTAAATTGAGACCAATATGCAAAAGACTACCTTATCCTATGGATATTTTTGGGTCAAGGTTCTTACAATCTCGATTTGCCAAGAAAAAAACAGATAAATACCACTTGTCATCAATCAACGAAGATGATGAGATTAGAAACGTACCCATACTATCAGGATGTTTTATGTTCATGCGGGTTGAGACACTTAAAAAAGTAGGGTTATTCGACGAACGGTATTTTATGTATTTTGAGGATTTTGACTTATTGCGAAGAATACACAAGGTCGCATGGAACGTTTATTATCCCAAAGTTTCAATTATCCATGAGTACAATGGAGAGCATAAGAAAGATAAAAAAATACTTAAAATAGGCATTGTGAACGGTATTAGGTATTTCAATAAATGGGGATGGTTTTTCGATTCTTATAGAAAGAAGGTGAATCGCCATATTTTTGATCCAGAGAATATTATTAAATAAGTGGAGCAGAAAAAGTTAAGTACCACATTCAAATTGTTGCGTGCTCTCGGGTTTAATTATCCTGTTGAGGATTATGGAGACATCTCTATTTGGAGGGTCGTCAAACAATTCTTTATGAATTGGTATCATCGGTTGCTCATCAATTCAATGAATTGGTCTATCATAGAGCCATTTAATCCGAGGAAACTACGCCCTGCAACTTTACGTAAATTAGGTGCAAAAGTTGGACGAGGTGTGTTTGTTGGTGATTATGTACGCGTTGATTTAAATCACTCGGACTTATTAATTATTGAAGACGGTGTGCATATAGCGGGTGATGTGCGTCTGCTTTGTCATAAAAAAGACTTATCTAATTATACAAAAGGCGACATATATGGAATGCAACCTTATAAATATGGGAAAATTCATCTGTGTAAGAATTGTGCTATTGGAACAGGTTCGCTTGTGATGTCTGGTGTTACAGTGGGAGAAGGCGCCGTTGTTGGGGCAGGCTCGTTGGTAACCAAAGATATTCCTGCGTGGACCATTGCCACAGGTCGTCCTGCAAAAGTTGTTAAACATATTCCTCAAAAACAAGATAATGAACATTCTGACATTTGACATAGAGGATTGGTATTGTTATGACACTATTAGCCGAAATCTTAATTGGGATGATTATGAGGTTCGGATATATAAAGGGGTAGAAAAGATACTTTTAGCCCTTGATGAGCGTCACCTCAAAGCTACATTTTTTTGTTTGGGTTGGGTTGCAGAAAAACATCCTCAAATTATTCGAGATATTGCCGGCCAAGGTCATCAGATAGGCTGTCATTCATATCAACATGAATTGGCATCCTATTTTACCGAAGCGCAATTTCGTGAGGATACGATTCGTGCTAAAAATGCCATTGAAGATGTGGTTGGTCACCAAATTGCTCTATTCAGAGCACCTTCGTTTTCAATTACCGAATCGAATTTGTTTTGTATAGATGTTTTGGCCGAACTGGGATTCACAACTGATTGTTCGATATTTCCTACAACACGTGATTATGGTGGTATGCCATCGTATGGCTCCGCAGAACCGTCTATCATAGAACATAACGGATATAGATTGAAAGAATATCCTATTTCTCCCATGCCACTTTTGAACAAACAGGTTGTATATTCTGGAGGAGGATATTTTAGATTATTTCCCTATTGGTTGATTAAAAAATTCACGAAACAGTCTGATTATGTGATGACCTATTTCCATCCGAGTGATTTCGATCCTGAGAATCCAGATATGGACTGGTTGCCAAGAATCCGCAGATGGAAGAATAGTATTGGGCATAAGAGCGCATATAATAAATTTTTGAGATATATAGATGACTTTGAGTTTGTAAACATCGAGGTCGCTGATAAAATGATCAACTGGTCGAATGTTAAAACTATCAAGGTGTAATATGAATATACTTATCACTGGTATTCACGGTTTTGTGGGGAGCAATTTAGTGGGTACTCTTGCGCCTAAGCATAAAATATACGGAATTGACATTGTTGCACCTGAGAAAGATGGTGTAGAAAAGACCTTTTCATGGGCAGACTTAGAAGATAACAAAATTCCGACGGTGGATGCAATCATCCACTTGGCAGGTATTGTTCACGAAACGGGCAAAAAATCGGAATCACAAATATACTTCGACATCAATACGGGCTTGACGCAAAAGATATTTGACTATTTCTCAGCTCATTCCGAAATCAAGAAGTTCATCTTTTTTAGTACCTGCGCTACTGTTGATAAAGTAAAAGGCAATATGCTGACTGAAGATGCGGAAACTTGCCCTGCAGGGCTTTATGGTGAGAGTAAGCTCAAAGCCGAGCAATACATTCAAGCACAAATGGCGGCTAACCCCGAATTGTACGAGAATAGGCAAGTGGCGATTCTTCGCCCAAGTATGATTCACGGGCCGGGCAATAAGGGCAATTTGAATCTGCTCTATGCCGTTGTGAGTAAGGGTATTCCTTGGCCACTTGGCAAGTTTGATAATCGTCGCACGTTTACCTCAATAGACAATCTGTGTTTCGTGATAGATGGTATGCTTGACAAATCCATCCCAAGCGGAATCTACAACATGGCTGATGACGAAGCAACATCTACCAACGAATTGATTGAGGTGATATGCCATGCACTCGGTCGCAAGGCACATATCTGGCACTTGTCGAAAAAGTTTATTGTTGCTTGTGCACGCATAGGTGATAAATTGCATTTGCCTCTCAACACGTTCAGGCTGGATAAACTGACCGAAAACTATGTCGTGTCGAATGCGAAAATCAAACAGGCTCTTGGCATAGATCGAATGCCTGTCCGAGCACAAGACGGCCTTGCCAAAACAATCCGAAGTTTCAAAACAGTCCAATAGACAGTCGTTGTTAAACGATATACGATGAATATCTTCCTTCTTTACGCCCTCATAACCATTCTGTTAGTCTTGCTTGAGCTGCTCTATTTTCGGATTGCGGATCGGTTTGATATTATAGACAAGCCCAATTTGCGCAGTTCGCACTCGCATATCACCCTGCGGGGCGGAGGTGTTATATTTCTCCTCGGGGCATGGCTTTGGGCCGCCTTTTTCGGGGTGCATTACCCGTGGTTTTTGGCCGGATTGACGGCGATTTCGGTGATTAGCTTTATCGACGACGCGCGCTCCGTGCCCAATTCTGCTCGGCTCGTCGTTCAGTTTGCCGCGATGTTTATGATGTTCTATCAGTTCGGCATCCTGAATATCGAAAGCTGGTGGATCATCCTTGTGGCCTTGGTTGTTGGTGTGGGCATCATCAATGCCTATAATTTCATGGATGGTGTCAACGGCATTACAGGAGGCTATTCGTTGGCCGTGCTCATTCCGTTGATTTACATCAATAGCCGGATGCCGTTTATCGAGATGAGCCTGCTCTATGTGGTCGGTTTGAGCCTGTTGGTATTCTGTTTTTTCAATTTTCGCAAACAGGCAAAATGCTTTGCGGGCGATGTCGGAGCGATCAGCATCGCTTTTATCCTCATTTTCCTGCTGGGTCGATTGATTCTTACCACAGGCGATTTTACGTACATCCTTTTTTTAGCCATTTATGGGGTCGATTCGATTTTGACCATCATTCACCGCATCATGCTGAAAGAACCGCTTGGCCAGGCACACCGAAAACACGCCTATCAGCTGATGGCCAACGAACTGAGGATGTCGCATATCACGGTTTCTTCGATTTTTATGGCGATGCAGTTGGTCGTGTCGTTCGGCTTGATTTGGTTGCCGGTTAGCCATTGGCTCTATATGGTTGTCGTGTTGGTGGTTTTGTGTGCGGCATACCTTGCTTTTATGAAAAGGAACTATCACTTGCACGAAGCGTATTTAAAGGCTAAACAATAGCATGGTTATCGACGAGAACTTGTTGAACAAGGTGGCAGAACAGGCGAAAGCGAGTCCGCGCCTGCGCATGAATTACAATTTCCACGAATCGCTCGATGCCAAGGCTCAACGAATGCTCAATGCGCTCGAAGTGGGTACGGTTCTGCCGATCCACAGGCATCTTCATACGGCAGAAACTTATGTCTTGCTTCGTGGACAGCTTGATGTGATGTTCTATGACGAGACGGGCAGAGAGATAGAACGCATCTATCTCGATCCGCTCCAAGGCCAATTCGGCGTACACATTCCGAAAGGGACATAGCACACACTCGAAGTCCGCGAACCGGCGGTGATTTTTGAGGTCAAGGATGGCTCATACACTCCGATTGCGCCGGAAGACACCATGATGCGTTGATAAAAAATCAAAATTTTAACACGATATGAAAGGCATAGTTCTGGCGGGAGGAAGCGGTACGCGGCTCTATCCCATCACCAAAGGGGTAAGCAAGCAGTTGTTGCCCATTTACGACAAACCGATGATTTACTACCCGATTTCGGTGCTGATGCTGGCCGGAATACGGGAGATATTGATTATTTCCACCCCTCACGACTTGCCCGGTTTTAAACGGCTGTTGGGCGACGGTTCCGATTGCGGTGTGCGCTTTGAATATGCCGAACAACCCTCCCCCGACGGTCTAGCACAAGCGTTTATCATCGGCGAGGAGTTTATCGGCAACGATTGTGCTTGCCTTGTTTTGGGCGACAATATTTTTTATGGTCAAGGCTTTACAGAAATGTTGAAAAAGGCGGTCGAAACTGCCCAGCAGGAACAAAAAGCGACCATCTTCGGCTATCAGGTTTCCGACCCCGAGCGCTATGGTGTGGCGGAGGTTGATGAGAATAACAATGTGATAAGCCTCGAAGAAAAGCCCAAAGAACCGAAAAGCAACTATGCGGTCGTTGGCCTATATTTCTACCCCAACAAGGTGGTCGAAGTGGCCAAGAATATCAAGCCCTCGGCGCGTGGCGAGCTGGAAATCACGACGGTAAACGACCGTTTCCGTGCTGACGGCGAGTTGAAACTCCAAACCTTGGGGCGTGGCTTTGCTTGGCTTGATACGGGCACCCACGATTCGCTCTCCGAAGCGTCGACATTCATCGAGGCGATCGAGAAACGACAGGGGCTGAAAGTGGCTTGTTTGGAGGAGATCGGTTATCGGAAAGGCTGGATAAACTCGGAGCAGTTGCAGAAAATAGCCGAACCGATGCAAAAAAATGGATACGGCCAATATCTTTTGAACTTGATAAAATAATAGAAATGAACGTCATCAAAACCGAAATAGAGGGCGTACTGATTATCGAGCCACGAGTTTTTGGCGACGAGCGGGGCTACTTCTTTGAGAGTTACAACAAAGAGGCGTTTGCAAAAGCAACGGGACTCGATATAAACTTTGTTCAGGACAACGAGAGCAAGTCGAAATACGGTGTTCTGCGGGGTTTGCACTTTCAGTTGCCTCCATTCGCTCAATCCAAACTCGTGAGGGTTGTTGCGGGTCGAGTTCTGGACGTGGCAGTCGATATACGCCGGGGGTCGCCGACCTTCGGCAAGTACGTGACTTGCGAATTGACCGAAGAGAACCTCCGCCAATTCTTCCTGCCACGCGGTATGGCTCACGGCTTTGTGGTGTTGAGCGCGGAGGCCGTTTTTCAATACAAGTGCGACAACCTCTACCACCCCGAGGCCGAAGGGGCTGTGGCGTGGGACGATCCCGAGTTGGGAATTGATTGGCAAATCCCTTCGACCGACATCGTCCTCTCCGAAAAAGACCGTCGCAACGCTCGCCTAAGGGATGCCACGCAATTGTTTGATTACAACACGAAGCTATATTGACAATGAATATACTTGTTACCGGTGCTAATGGCCAGTTAGGCAACGCGATGCGTGTCGTGAGTGCGGAGAGTGCCGACCGTTACATCTTTACCGATGTTGCCGAATTGGACATCACCGACCGCGAGGCCGTTATGCAGGCGGTCACGGCGAACAACATCGGGGCCATCGTGAATTGTGCGGCGTACACTAACGTCGATAAGGCCGAAGACGATGAACCGTTGGCCGAACTGCTCAATGCCACAGCAGTTGCTCATCTTGCCGAAGCGGCGAAGGCCGTCGATGCCGTGCTCTTCCACGTCTCCACCGACTATGTTTTCGGTGGCACACAAAACAACACGCCCATTGCCGAGACCGAGCCGATGAATCCCTCGGGGGCTTATGGTCGCACCAAATTGCACGGCGAGGAGGCTATCGAAAGGGTCGGTTGCAAGGCGATCGTTATTCGCACAGCGTGGCTCTACTCCAAATATGGGGCAAACTTCGTCAAGACGATGTTGAACCTGACAGCCACCCGTCCTCAGATCAAAGTGGTTGTCGATCAAGTCGGAACACCGACCTATGCCGGCGATCTGGCCGAAGTGATATTCACCCTTATCGAGAAGCGTTCTTACGAGGACAACCTAGGCACGTACCACTATTCCAACGAAGGGGCAATTTCGTGGTACGATTTCGCACAAGCGATAGCCCGCGGGGCTGGACACACCGCCTGCGATATTCAGCCTTGTCGAAGCAGTGAGTTTCCGAGCAAGGTCACTCGTCCGGCCTATTCGGTACTTGACAAAACCAAAATTAAACAGACGTTTGGAATAACTATTCCTTATTGGGAAGATTCTTTAACTAAATGTCTTTCGTCTTTACTATGAAAACCATCCTTATCACCGGCGGTGCAGGCTTTATCGGGAGCCATGTTGTGCGCCTTTTTGTGAATAAATATCCTGATTATACCGTTGTCAACCTCGACAAACTCACTTACGCCGGTAATCTTGCCAATTTAACAGATATTGAGGACAAGCCCAACTATAACTTCGAACGGTGTGACATCTGCGACTTTGAACAAGTGTTAGCGATTTTCCGCAAGTACGACATCGACGGGGTGATTCATCTTGCCGCCGAAAGCCACGTCGATCGGAGCATCAAAGACCCGTTTACCTTTGCCCAAACCAATGTGATCGGCACACTCTCCATGTTGCAGGCGGCCAAAGCCTATTGGACTGAAACGGGCAGAATGGAGGGATTGGACAAAGCCGCAGAGAATGCCGAGCGTTGTCGCTTCTACCACATCTCGACCGACGAAGTCTATGGCGCATTGGAACTGACCAACCTCGCCGGTGGCGATGAACCGGGCGGTGGCCCCTTCGGCGATGCTTTTTTCACCGAAACCACCAAATACGACCCACACAGCCCGTACAGTGCATCAAAAGCGGCCAGCGACCACTTTGTACGCGCCTTTCACGACACTTATGGACTGCCGACCATGGTGACCAACTGCTCCAACAACTATGGCCCTTATCAATTCCCCGAAAAATTGATACCGCTGTTTATCAATAACATCCGTCACTCCAAACCCCTGCCCGTGTACGGTAAGGGCGAAAATGTGCGCGATTGGCTCTATGTCGAAGACCATGCGCGGGCCATCGACCTCATTTTCCACAAGGGCCGAGTGGCCGACACGTACAACATCGGCGGGTTCAACGAGTGGAAGAACATAGACCTGATAAGGGTTATAATCAAAACGGTAGACCGATTGCTTGGCAACCCTGAGGGCACAAGCGACCAGCTGATCACTTATGTGACCGACCGCGCAGGACACGATATGCGCTATGCGATTGACTCCACGAAGCTCAAAACCGAACTGGGTTGGGAGCCGAGCCTGCAATTCGAGGAGGGCATCGAGCGCACGGTGCGCTGGTATCTCGACAATCAGGCGTGGATGGACAACATCACCAGCGGCGAATACGAACGTTATTACGAGGCGATGTACAAGGATAGATAACAATCCATACTCTAACCTCCGAAATTCGGTATAAAACACCGGACGGATGGGATACAGCCAAAAGCCCCCGACAAACTTGTAGTTTGTCGGGGGCTTTTGCTATGAGATTAGTGGAACAACGAGTTTGAAAAGAGTCTATCGGATTTTACTCCAGCCGGTCGAGGCATTGGCGGATGGTTTGGGCGGTTTGGCGGATTTGCTCGTCGGTGATAATCAGTGGCGGGGCGATGCGGAAGGCGGTTTCGCGCCACAGGAATGTGTCGGGCAACAGGCCGTTGGCAACAAAATCGGCCATGAGCCGTTGTACCCGCTCGGGTGGGCCGATCTCGACCCCCAACATCAGCCCGAGGCGGCGAATTTCGGCGATTTGTGGGTGATCCTGGAGCAGGCTCTCGAACAGTGCTCCTTTGGCCTCGACCTGCGGGATCAGCCCCGAGGTTTCGAGAAATTCGAGGGCCGCCAGCCCGGCGGCACAGCAGACCGGATGACCGCCGAAGGTGGTGATATGCCCCAACGGCGGATCGGTTTGTAGCTTGTTCATCAGCTCGTTAGAGGCAATAAAGGCCCCCAACGGCATCCCTCCGCCCAACGATTTGGCCAAGACCAGCACATCGGGCACGACGCCCAACCGCTGAAAGGCAAACCAGTCGCCCGTGCGGCCAAAACCGCTCTGTATCTCGTCGAAAATCAGGATCGCCCCGACCTCCGTACACCGCGCCCGCAGGGCGGAGAGGAAAGCCGGATCGGCGGTGACGATACCCGCCTCGCCCTGCATCGGCTCGACGATCACCCCGGCTGTCCGGCGGGTGATGCGGGAGAGGTCGTCTAAGTTGTTGAAACGCAGGTGATCTACGTCGGGCAACAGGGGCCGGAACGCGGCGCGGAAAAACTCCCCGCCCATGACGCTCAGCGCGCCGTGCGAACTGCCGTGGTAGGCGTTCTGAAAGCCGATCAGCTGGGTGCGCCCGGTGACCCGCTTGGCCAGCTTGAGTGCCCCTTCGACCGCCTCACTGCCGGAGTTGACAAAATAGACCGATTGCAACGAGGGCGGCAGGTGCGTGGCGATGCGCTGGGCGTAAAGCACTTGCGGAGTCTCGATTAGTTCGCCGTAGACCATCAGGTGCATATAGCTTTGCGCCTGCCGACAGACGGCCTCGACCACCTGCGGGTTGCCGTGGCCGACGTTGCTGACCGAAACGCCCGAAATCAGGTCGGTGTATCGCTTGCCGTCGGGGGCGTAGAGGTAGATGCCCTCGGCCCGCTCGATCTCGATGCCCAACGGATTGGCCGAGGTCTGCCCCACGTGTTGCAAAAAAAGCTGTCGTAACGGTTTCATGCTGTTTTTTCGGATTTCCAATTAAAAAGTCGCCGGAATCGCGACCGGGCGCGCTGTTGCTGTGCGCCACCCCGGAGCAGGGAGACGCGCATGGTGGTGCCGCGACCCAACTCCGAATCGACGACGTAAATCTTCCCTTTGTGGTATCGTTCGATGATCCGCGCGCTCAGCGATAGTCCTAAGCCCCAGCCCCGGGTTTTGGTGGTGAAGCCCGGCTCAAAAACCCGTTTGAAATTGGCTTTGGTCATCCCCTTTCCGGTGTCGGTCACGTCGATATTGAGCCATTTTTCCTCTTCGTAGACCGAGACGGTGATCGTCCCCCGCCCTTGCAGGGCATCTAAGGCGTTTTTGAGCAGGTTTTCGATCACCCATTCAAAGAGCGCGTCGTTAATCAGGGCATATTCGGGAGCCTCGGGCTGACGATAAAGCAATTCGACATTCCGGGGGACGCGGGTGCGGAAATAGGTGACTGTTCCCTGAACCACCTGCCCGATGTCGCGCGAGGCAAAAGAGGTCTCGGCCCCGATTTTGGAGAAGCGGTCGACCACCTTCAACAACCGCATCAGGTCTTTGTCCATCTCCTCGACCGCCAGCGGATCGACGGGTTGCGAGCGCAGGTATTCGATCCACCCCAACAGCGACGAGGTCGGCGTACCCAATTGATGAGCAGTCTCTTTGGCCATGCCGATCCATATCCGGTTGGTCTCGTCCTGCTTGGTCGAACTGAAGGCGATGAAAGCGAAGATGATAAAGACCGCGATGATGCCGATTTGGATGATCGGGAAGTAATAGAGCGACTTGAGGATGTTGGATTGTCCGTAGAAGATGTAAAACGTATGGGTCGCCGTGCGGACGGTCAGGGGAGGGTTGACCTGGGCCAATTGCTCCAACTTTCGGCGCAAGGCCTTCGGGTTTTCGAGGATGGATCGGGGGATGCGGTTCGCGCTGTGCAGCCGCAAGTTTTCATCGACCGAAATGAAAGGGATCGTGTTGTTCGAGTTGGTGATGTAGCGGTACAGCGGCTCGTTGGTGTCGAACGCGCCGATGTTCTGCATGGCAAACGACCAAATTTCGACCTGATTCTGCTCGGTCAATCGCAACCGGTGCGCCAGCTGGGAGGTAAAGAAGAGCGAGACGATCCCGATCAGCAGGCCGACAGCGATAAAAATCCATTTGCCTTTATAGCTGAACTTTAGGCGTTTCATGGTTTAATTTTTCTGCGTATCCTGCGACGAAAGAATCCGATGAACCTCCGCCGGGTCGGCCAACAGGCTCAGGGCGGCATCGAGCGTCGTGTCGTCCGAAAGGCGATGGCGCACCACCCCTTGGGCATAGTCGTAATAGAGCACGATGTTGCTCTCGATCAGCCGCGAAATCTCCGGTTTCAGCCGCTCCAACTCTTCGGTTTTGTTTTTGGCGATTTTTTCGGTGAGCACCTCCAATTCGGGGACGATCCGGTCGGCAAAATGTTCCTGCTCGGCCGTTTTTTTCAGCACCTCCAAAGCCGCTTTGGTCTGCGATTCATAGTCGACCGGCTTGTCGGCCATAAAGGCGATGAAATCGGCATAGTCGCCGTCGCTCAGCCGGAAATGATCCGCGTCGACGGGCTGAAAGCCGGTTCGGCGGATGTACTCCATCGCATAGTCCTCCAAATAGTTGTACCCGTAGAGGGCGGCAGTAAAAATGTCGTACTTGTCCTCGGGCGTGACCACATCGGGCATGATGCCCCCGCCGTCATACACCCGGCGACCTCCGGCGGTTCGGAACTCGCCAATCAGCGAATCGGGCACATGGGTCACCCGCCCCTCGGCATCGCGGTGCGAATAGTCGATGGCCTGAATGCAACGCCCGCTGGGGATGTAATATTTGGCGGTGGTCATTTTCACATAGTTGTTGTAACCCACGGGGCGGGTGCTCTGAACCAGCCCTTTACCGAAACTGCGCTGGCCGACGATCACCGCCCGATCGTAATCCTGCAAGGCTCCGGCCACGATTTCCGAGGCCGAGGCCGAATTGCGGTCGACCAACACGACCAGCGGCATCTCGGGGTCGATCGGCGCGGAGGGTGTTTTGTAAACCACTCCCTGCTCGCCGCGCCCTCGGGTTTCGACCACACTGCTCGCGCGCGGCACGAACATTCCTACGATTTTGACCGCCTCTTGCAGGATGCCGCCCCCGTTGTCGCGCAGGTCGTAGACTAAGGCCTTCATTCCCTGCTTTTTCAGCTCCATGATCGCATCGCGCAGGTCGTCGCTGCAACCCTCGGTAAAATCGGCATGGGAGACATAGCCCACGCTGTCGTTCAGCATCCCGGCATAGGTGATGCCCGAAAGGACGATCCGCTCGCGCTGGATGGTCAGCTCCTCAATCGAGCCGTCGGCAAATCGTTCCACTTCCATCGTGAACGTCGTCCCTGGATCGCCCTTCATGCGGTTGCTCACCTCCTCGGTCGAGGCATTGCGGGCATCGAAGTCGTCGACCCGTCGAATTTTATCCCCGATTTTCAGCCCCGCCTTGTCGGCGGCAAACCCCCGGTAAGGCTGGGCAATCTCGACCCACTCCCCTTTTTTGCGGATGAGCGCGCCAATTCCGCCGTACTTGCCGGTGGTCATCACCTCAAAACCCTCCATCTCCTTTTCCGAGAGGAACGTGGTGTAGGGGTCAAGCTCTGCAAGCATCCCGTTCGCCCCCTTTTTCATCAGCTCGTCCGGGTCGGTCTCGTCGACATAGTTCAGGCTTACCTCGCGAATCAGGTTGAAGAGCACCTCCATGTTTTTGGCCACGTCGAAATCCGACTTCCCGGCCGAAACCAAGAGGCCGCAGGCCAAAATCGCGGCGGCGGCCCAGAGGCCATATTTTTTCTTCCAAAAATTTCTCATACAAATTCAAAACAGGTTTTTACAACCCTCCAAGTGCCCGCAGGCGCGA
Organism: Rikenellaceae bacterium; assembly: GCA_031262465.1. GTDB lineage: Bacteria > Bacteroidota > Bacteroidia > Bacteroidales > Rikenellaceae > JAJQAW01. The sequence goes on along the minus strand of JAISHQ010000091.1, from coordinate 8,107 downwards.
CTCGATCTTTAGCACCTCCTTTTTTGTCCCCTCGATGCGGATGAAATGGTTGCCCTCGGGCGTGATTTCGATCCGATCCTCAAACAATAGAGCCACTTTTTTGATCCCCTTGGCGTGGGCGATAATCTTTTCGGGCGTGGCCTCGGTCAGCGTATAGCCCGACATGGTCAGTACCCGCTCGACAATCTCCCGGCGGTCACCCAGATTGCCCCGCACATCGCGTGCCGTATAGCTAAACAGCGGGTAGAGCAACGGAATGCCGACAAAAACAAAGAGCAACACCCACAGGCGATCGGTCTGCCAAACGCTCAGGAAGGTGTTCCACGAACTCCAGTGAAACAACACCATCAGCCCGAACAGCACAATAAACAGGGCGACCAAAAAAAGAAAATATTTCAAGACACGGATCGGATAACGTTTCAACATGGTTTTTCGGTTTTAATCGGTTTCAAAGCAATAGACAAAAAACAAATTTACACAAAATAATCCGAATCCCCCTCCGCCGGGGGATAAAATAGAGAGCAGTACCCAAACAACAAGGTCTTTTCTATGGAGATTTTCATTGAAAATCTCCATAGAAAAGACCTTGCTAAAAAGTGGGAGGGCGTTAGATTACCCCTTACAGATACCGCTCAATTTTTCAAACATCGCGTCGATGCGCAACATCAGGTCGTTGCGCAGGGCGGCGTAATGTTTGCGCACCAGCGTCCGGTTATTTTTTTCGGCAGGCTTGATGCGCGCAAACAGGTCGTTGCGCATTTCGACCGCCTCTTCCATCACGCCGATGATCTCCTCGCGTTTGCCCTCGGGGCTAAAATAGAGGCACAATTGCGCGTCGCCGACCACCTCGCTTACCAGGTAATCAATCTCCTTTTTCAGGTATCTTCTGCTTGCCATAATCCAAAGTTCTTTAAAGATTTTCCCAAAGGTAACTATTTTTAGGGAAAATCGAATGCGATTCAGGTTTTCAGAGAGAAATGCCCTATAATGGCGCAATAATAACCTACCACCTCCCCCTCGCCCAAAGGCTCGGGTACTCCTCCTTCGGGGAAGGAGGAGATACTTTCCTTCATAAACTTCGACGGAGAAAGTCCCCTCCTTCTCCGAAGGAGGGGTGCCCTGCAAGGGCGGGGTGGTAGGTTTTTACAGGCTTTTAGCCTGAATTTCTATTTTCACAGAGCGTTTCACCTACTTTTATATTGACCCAAATTTAAATGCGTTGGACGTGATGGGGTCACTTATCCATAGTTCGGGTATCGACCACCCATATCTTTTGTTATCTTTGCCAAACAGTTTGAAGAAAACTATCCAAGCATGGAAAGCATAGATTATCGGGAAATTTGTCGGCAGGTGCGCGCTGTCGCTCGGCAGGCGGCCCAATTCATTGCCGAACAGCGCAAAACATTTACTTACGATCGGGTCGAAGAGAAAGGCCGCCACGATCTGGTCTCGTATGTCGACAAGGAGGCGGAAAAAATGATCGTCGCCCGGCTCAAACAAATCCTCCCCGAGGCGGGATTCATCACCGAAGAGGGGACGACCGCTCAGGCCAGCGGGGAGCGTCTGCGCTGGATCATCGACCCGCTCGACGGCACGACCAATTTCATCCACGGCCTGCCGCCCTATTGCGTGAGCATCGCGCTGGCCGAGGGCGATCGGGTGGTGGTCGGCGTGGTCTGTGAGGCCTTCAGCGGCGAGTGTTTCTACGCTTGGAAGGGGTCGAAAGCCTATCGGAACGGCCGGGTGATCCGCGTTTCGACCATCTCCGACTTCGATCACACGCTCACAGCCGTGGGGCTATCCCACTCGTCGAAAGACACCATCACCGACCTGCTCTACTCGATGGGCATCCTCCTGCAAGAGACCAGCGGCATCCGCCGGATCGGATCGGCGGCCATCGACCTCTGCTACGTGGCCTGCGGGCGGGTCGACGGATTTATCCAGAAAAACCTCTCGCCGTGGGACGTGGCCGCCGGAGCACTCATTGCCGAGCGTGCCGGAGCGCGGGTGACCGACTTTTCGAGCGGCGACGACTACCTCTTCGGGCGGCAGATCATCGCCTCAAACCCGTGGGTCTATGCCGATTACATGAACCGGGTGGTTCGATAGGACAAAAAGAAATAGAGGATGAAAAAGGGATTGAACAGCCTCGGATATTACCTGCTGTTGGGCGTTTGTAAGGCTATCGGCGCGCTTCCTTATGGCTTCCTATACAGGGTATTAGCACCCGTGATCTACTTTTTCCTCTACCGCGTCGGTCGTTACCGTCGCACCGTGACACGCGAAAACCTGCGCAAATCGTTCCCCGAAAAGACTGATACCCAGCGGTTGGCGATCGAACAAAAATTCTACCAGCAATTAGCCGAACTTTTTGTCGACACCCTTGCGCTGACCGCTATCTCGGAAAAAGAGATTCGCCGCCGTTTCCGTTACCTCAACGCCGAAGAACAGCAAGAGCGAACCGTCGGAAAATCATGGATTTGCGCCATGGCGCACTACGGCTCGTGGGAGTACACGATCAACTACCCCCTGTTTACCGACCACCGCGTGGGGGCCGTCTATCGCCCCTTGCACAGCGAGGTTTTCGACCGTTTTTATGCACACGTTCGTTCCCGTTTCGGGGCAACTCCTCTGGCGATGGATCACGTCGCCCGGGAGATGATTCGTACCCAAAACGAAGGCCTTCAGCCCATTGCGCTGGCACTGATCGCCGATCAGACCCCGCTGTGGTTCACCATCCGCCACTGGTTCGACTTCCTGAACCAACCCACCGCCTTTTTTATGGGCACCGAAAAACTCGCACTGAAATTCGGCCTGCCGGTCTACTTCCTCCACGTCGAAAAAATCAAGCCAGGCTATTATACCGCCCGTTTTGAGGAGCTATACGACGGAACGGAACCCGTCGCCGAATATGAGATCACCGCCCGCTATGCCGCCCGCCTCGAACAGGCCATCCACCAACACCCCGAACTGTGGCTCTGGTCGCACAAACGCTGGAAACACAAACCGCGATGAAAACCGCTGTCGTCATACTCAATTGGAACGGGGAGGATTTTCTGAAGAGATTCATCCCCGGCGTGTGTCGTTATTCGGCGGGCGAGGGTCGGCAGGTGGTGGTCGCCGACAACGGCTCGACCGATGGTTCGTTGGCGTGGTTGGCAGAGAATCACCCGGAGGTTCGGCAGGTGGTTTTGGGGCAAAATTACGGCTTTGCCGAGGGGTATAACCGCGCGCTGAGCGAGATAAAAGCCGACTATTACCTCTTGCTCAATTCCGATGTGGAGGTGACAGAGGGGTGGATCGACCCGCTGGAGCAACGCTTGGACAGTACGCCGAACGCCGCCGCCGTGATGCCAAAAATCTGCTCTTACACCGAGCCGGGGCGGTTTGAATACGCCGGGGCGGCGGGCGGATTTATCGACTTTTTGGGCTATCCCTTTTGTCGCGGGCGGGTGCTTCAGGCCGTGGAGTACGACCGGGGGCAGTACGACCGCGCCGAGGAGGTGTTTTGGGCCAGCGGGGCGTGTATGCTGGTGCGAGCCTCGCTTTTCCGGGCGCAGGGCGGGTTCGACGCCTCGTTTTTTGCCCATCAGGAGGAGATCGACCTCTGTTGGCGGTGGAAACTGGCCGGGCACACCGTTTGGGTCGAACCGGCCTCGGTGGTCTATCACGTCGGCGGGGGCACGCTCTCAGCGGACAACCCCCGCAAAACCTACCTCAATTTCCGGAACAACCTCTTTATGCTCTATAAAAACCTCTCCCAAAGGTCATTGCATCCGGTGCTCGCTCTGCGCTTGCTGTTAGACGGAGCCTCTGCCCTGATGTTCCTGTTGCAGGGCAAGCCCCAGCTCCTGCGGGCCGTCTGGCACGCCCATCGCGATTTTTTCCGCCAGCGAAAGGTACTCAAAATCAAACGAATAGCCGTTAAGCAAACCCGCATCGCCCGCCCCTCGGGCATCTACCCCGGCAGTATCGTCTGGCGGTACTTCACCGGCAGGAAAATATCACCGTACCGATAAAACGTTACGAATAGATCGCACTATACAATTTTTTAATGCAAAAAAACTGTCTTAAAACACAAATCGCATCTAATATGCTTGGCGGTCTAAAAATCTTTTGTTTATTTTGTACAATTTTGTAGAGTTTGTTTGGATTTTTCCACCGAAGCTATTTTTTAGCTATTTTTGAGGTTGTTTTTGGCCTGAAACAAGGTGCAATGTGGTGGCATTGTAACGAGTTGCAGGTAAAAAACAAACCAAAAAGAGCAAAAAAGAGCGAGAATGGGAAATTCCAAAAAGCTCTTAAACTATCTAAATTTCCCCTGCTTATGAAAAAAAGTCTCCTTATGTTCCTCTCCGCCACGCTGGTCGTATTTGCCGCGTGTGTGAATGAGGACTATGATCTTGAGAGCATCGACACCGACAACACCACGATCGGCGGCGATGGATCGGAATTCAAAATTCCGATGGTAACGGTTCACGTATCTTTGGATGAAATCAGCCAAGGAGATGAATCCATTCAGACGATATTCGAGGAGGCCGATATCTGGCTCCCGGCCGATCTGCCCAATAGCGATGCAAAAGGGGGATATGTGGATATCGAAAAGATGCAGAGCGATATCGCCTATGTCGAAGCGTTGCTCGATGCGACGTTGTCGCAGATGATGACCGACGAGGCCAAACTCCACAGCGTGGCCACACTGCTTGCTTCCGACGATTACATAAATAAGTTCATGACCCTGTTGCCCGGAGTTACCGAGCAGACATTCGTGGAGATGTTTAAGAACGAGTATCAAAACAACGCGACTCTGCGCGAGCTTCTCGCTGATGAAATCATGTCGCTGGGGCACAGCTTTTTAACCACGATCGAAATGGATGGTATAGAGTACGACATCGAGGCTTTCAGCATCGACAGCGAAGTGGTGGATATGCTCGCCGACAACCTCGATCCGAAAGGTACCCCCAATGCTCAGAACACACTGTCGATGTACGGCACGATCAGCAATAAGTTGCCCGTAAGTATGAGCATAGCCCCGGTTCTCGCCCCCACGAGCGTGACTTTTCAGGTAAACATGGAAGCCGAGGAAGACAACAACATCATCAGCGAGACACGAATCTATGCCGACGATCTGCGGCAGATCGCATCCGGCATGACGGTGCATATTCCATTCGTCCTCCAAAAATACTACCCCGAGGCGGACAGATTCAACACGGCACATAAGAATCAGTTGACGCTCTCGCTGAAACTGGTCAAACGTGGAGGTCTGAAACTTAACTAATAAACGCAACCGACAATGAGAAAATTACCTATCCTTATCGCCGCTGCGTTGATCTTGGCAACCAGCGCCACGGCTCAAAGCCCGACAACCTATTTCATGGAGGGATCGACCCTTCGCTCGCAGTATAACCCGGCGTTTGCACCCCAGCGCGGATATTTCAACATCCCCGGCCTCGGCGGTTTAAATGTAAACCAGACCGGCAATATCACCCTCGACGACATCTTCTACCCCCGGGAAGGCAAACTCGTGACCCTGCTCGACGGCTCCGTATCGTCGACCGAGGCTCTCGCTAACCTCAAAGAGGTAAACACGATAGGAAACGACATTCGTGTCAATCTAATCGGATTCGGTCAGTACGCCCGTAATCAGAAGAATTTTTGGTCCTTCGACCTCAATTTACGCACAACGGCAGACCTGAGCCTGCCCTATTCGCTGTTCGAGTTCCTCAAGACCGGCAAAGACAGTACGATAAAGGACCTCGGAGTCGCGGCGGCAAGTTACCTCGAAGCGGGTTTCAATTACTCCTTCCCGCTGATGAACGACAAATTGTATGTCGGTGTCCGTGGTAAGTTTCTCGCCGGAATGGCGCGCACCCGGTTCAATTACGACCAGATGGATATATCGTTTCACGAGGATATGTGGAGGATGGCCGCTTCGGGGCAGTTCGACATCAGTGCCGCAGGAGCCGGGACGGATGATCTCACACACAGCTCGGACGGAACCTACAAGATTGAAGACCTCGACCTCAAGCTCAACCAACCGGCCGGTTACGGTCTGGCCATCGACTTGGGGGCAACTTACGACATCCTGCCCGATCTGCAGGCTTCGCTGGCCGTCAACGACATCGGCTTTATCAACTGGGACAAAAAGATGAGCAGTACGGGTCTCTCGACCGAACAAATGGAGTTCTCGGGCATGACCGTCGATCAGAACGGCGCCCACACACAGCCCGATTTTAACCTCGATATTTTGAAATTTAAGGTGGGTGAAGTGAGCGGCACGACAACATCCCTGCGCGCATCGCTCAACGCCGGGCTGGAATATAAGTTGACAGACTATAAACTCGGCTTCGGCGTTCTCTATTCGGCGCGCTTCTGGGAATATAAGACCCTGCAAAACATCACCGGATCGGTCAATTACCGCCCCGTGAGCTGGCTCGATCTCGCGGCAAGCTATTCGGTGATCGACAACCGGGGTGGAGCCGTTGGGCTGGCGGTGAACCTCTGCCCGAAATGGATCAACCTCTTCTTGGCCACGGACATACTGCTCTCCAAACACACCCCGCAATGGGTGCCCATCAGCCAGAGTTCGATGAACGTAACGCTCGGACTTGCCATACCCATGGGTAAATACGGCAAGCGCGGGGAATAGCGGACAGCTAAGGCACTAAACCAAAGGTCATTCTATGCAGACGAGCGGCTGATCGGCCGCTCGTTTGTATATAAAACAACTCCTGGCTTCTCAGCCGACAAACCGCTCCATGATTCGTCGGCTGTCCTTGACCGAACTCATCATCCAGCGGAAGAGGATGTTTTTTTGCTCGGCCTCGGGCAGGGGCCAATCATCGACCGTCGTGTGTACCCGTCGCGAAAGCATATAGAGCAAAATGGCCGCGCAGACCGAGATGTTGAGGCTTTCGACCATGCCGTACATCGGTATTTTGATGAACTCGTCGGCCTCGGCACGCACCGTGTCGGAAATCCCGGCGTGCTCCGTCCCGAAAAACAAGGCAAACGGCCCAGCAGTCACATCAAAAGCCTCCGGCGTGGTATCTTCAATGTGAGGAGAGGTGGCCACAATGCGGTACCCCTGCCCCTTGAGCCGCGCGATCAGCCGCGCCGAAGCATCCTGTGAGCGATAGCGGTGGATGTCGATCCATTTGTCGGTGCCCCGAACAATGTTCACATTGGGCTTGAAGCGGGTCAGCACCTCCACCGCATGAATATCCTGAATACCAAAGGCTTCGCACGATCGCACCACCGCGCTGGCATTCTGCGGATGGAAAATATTCTCCAAACACACCGTCATATAACGGGTTCGCAACCCCACCGCCCGCCTGAGCACCTCAAAACGCTCATCGGTCATAAACTCCTTCAAATAGGCTATCTGCCGATCCATTTCCATCTCTCTATTTTTTACCGCCTCCAACTGCCGCTTTTAGAAAGCGGCGCAAATCGCGGCTTTTTGTAAAAAGCCGCCCCAAAAACTTTTCTGCTTGCCTTTGCAGGTCGAAAATTCTTGCAGAACACTCTTTTTAGCGAGCATCTATCTGCCGCTCAAGCGAGCTTGGCATCAAATAGATACCCCCTAAAAAGCATTCCCTGCGGGAATGTTTTCGCCCTGAAAACTCGATCGCCGTGCGTTTTTTCAGCGTCTTCGGACAAATATAAATATGTTTTAGTTTCGCAGACCTACCACCCCGTCACTTCGTGCCACCCCTCCTTCCACGAAGGAGGGGAACTTTTAACATGTGAAGAAGTATAAAATCTCCTCCTTCAGGAAGGAGGAGTACCCTTGCAAAAGGCAAGGGGGAGGTGGTAGCTCTTTATTACTCCGTTTCTTCAAAATTTAAATGCGTTGAACGTGTAAAAGTAGCTAAAAAAGAGCTTCTCCGAAAAAAATTTGCATATTATTTGCTTCACATCCCCACAGTTATTAACCCATAATTATATCGACATGAAAATTAAAAGCAACAGCAAGGCATTCAGACTCTTTATCAACATATCGTTGGTGGTAGTCGGGATTATCATCGGCATGGGAATCGGAATTTACGGAGAGCTTCCGCTCGCCGAAGAGGTCAATCTCATGGATTTGGCCTCGCTCGTGGTG
>JAISHQ010000058.1 GCA_031262465.1 Rikenellaceae bacterium | reverse complement strand
AACCATGCTGCGGAAACTTGCCGGACAGACGGCCATATATGGGTTGAGCACGATAGGCGTTCGCCTGTTGAACTACCTGCTGACCCCTTACCTGACCCGTCGGATGACGACCGGGGAGTATGGCGTGATTACGGATATCTATTCGCTGATCCCCTTCTTGCTCGTGCTGTTGACGATGGGGCTGGAGACCGGTTTTTTCCGTTTTTTCAGCAAGGGTGAATCGGGCGACGACCGCCGGGCAGTTTTCCGGACGACGTGGGGCGCGGTCTGTTGCTCTGCCGGGGCTTTTTTGGCGATCGTCCTGCTGTTGAACCGCCCGATCGCCCGCCTGATGGAGTATGCCGACCATCCGTCGTACATCGGGATGATGGCGCTCATCGTCGCCCTCGATGTGGTGACCGCCGTACCTTTTGCCAAACTGCGCGCCGAGAACCGGGCCATGCACTTTGTTGGCATCCGGCTGACGACCGTTCTGCTGAATATCGCGCTCTGCGTCTTTTGTTACTCCGTTCTGCCACATTGGGAGGCTCTGTCGGCGTGGTGGAACCCGACTTTTGGCCCGGGATATTATATGGTGGCCAATGTGGCGGTCAGCTTTGTCGCCCTGCTGTTGCTCTTCCCGGCCTACCGGGGGGCATCGCCTAAGATTGAGTGGGGGAGGCTCCGTCCGCTGTTGGTCTACTCCCTGCCGCTGTTGATCGCGGCGATTCCCGGCGTGGCCAACGAGTTTATCGACCGACAGTTTATCAAATACATGATGCCCGAAGAGATAGCCAAAAGCTCGCTGGGCATCTACGGGGCGGTCACCAAGTTGGCTGTGCTGATGACCCTCTTTGTGCAGATGTACCGCTATGCCGCCGAGCCTTTTTTTCTGGCCAATTTCAAGTCCGATGAGTTTCGGCGGGTCAATGCCGAGACCATGAAGTATTATGCGGCGGTATCCGTGCTGATTTTCTTGGGCATCACCCTGTTCAGCGACCTGTTTGCCTATTTTATCGGGGCCGATTTCCGCGTGGGGATGTACATCCTGCCGGTCATTCTGCTATCTAACGTGCTGGCAGGCATTGTGTTAAACCTATCGTTTTGGTACAAACATTCGGAGCTGACCCGCTTTGCCGTCATCATCACGAGCACCGGGTTTGTGGTGACCGTGTTGCTCAATTTGGTGCTGATCCCGCCTTTGGGCTACATTGGCGCGGCTTGGGCGCGGTTGGGGTGCGAGGCGGTGATGGTGATTGTCAGCTACTTGCTGTGTCAACGCTATTTCCCGATCCCGTACAATTTGAAGCGCATCGGCCTCTATTTCGGCGTGGGCGCGCTCTTTTATGGCTTGGGGATGTTGGCGGGCGAAACCCTGCCGCGAGCGATTAGCGCGCCGATCGACCTTGTTCTGTTGGCCGGATTTTGTACCTTTGTCGTTCGCGTAGAGAAAATTGACCTGCGGGCATTGGTTCGATCTTTGGGAAGAAAATAAAATAAATTTGAAGTATGAAAAAGAAATGGGGTAAAATAGGGTGCATATGTCTTTTGATTTATGGTTGTATCTCATGCGAAGGTGTCTCCAATATAATGCATATCCACAATAATTCGGATGAAGCTATATACGTCTATTTCCAATGTGGCGAGACAGACTCGTTACCGATAGCTCCAAAGTTGGATTTATTCATATTATTCAATAATGACAATGAACGTACATTGGATGCATCGGGTAATCCTCTTAATTCCGGCTTTGTTTGGCCCGATTATAGGATAGACGCATATAGTACTGGCACGTTGAAAGGAGAGTTGGAAGGACGGGTATGGAGATCATCCCCGAGCTTTCGTTTTCCATGTGAGGGAAATGAGGCAACCCTTTTTTTCATCACAGAAAAAACAATGCGAAATTATTCTTGGGATGAGATATATAAAGATCAGATGTACGTAAAGAAAACAACATTGACCAAAGATGAATTAATGAAGAATGATTGGTTATATACGTACGAACCATGATCTATTTTCATTAGAGCCGGCCTTTGTACCGAATCTAAAAACTAAAAAATAACGCCATGAAAATAAAAGTCATCAACCGTTCGGCCTTCGACCTGCCGCAGTACGCCACTGAGCACGCCGCCGGACTGGATGTGCGCGCCAACCTCACGGAGCCGCTGACCATCGGCCCGCTCCAGCGGGTGATGGTGCCCACGGGGCTATATGTTGAAATTCCAGACGGTTACGAAATTCAGGTGCGTCCCCGAAGCGGTCTGGCCGCCAAACACGGCATCACCTGCCTCAACACGCCCGGCACGATCGACCCCGATTATCGCGGCGAGATCAAGGTGATTTTGGCCAACGTCTCCAACGACGACTTTGTGCTGCAACCCGGCGAACGCATCGCTCAATTGGTTGTGGCTCAATTTGTTCGCATCGACTGGACGCCGACCGACACCCTCTCCGAAACCGATCGCGGTGCCGGAGGCTTCGGGTCGACGGGAGTGAAGTGAATTATAAATTATGAATTATGAATTATTTGTCTTTGCTCGGACATCCTTTTTTACGATTTATTTTTTGCGCGGCGAAGCCCCAATTCATAATTCATAATTTATAATTCATAATTGCTTAGTTTTCAGGGCGAAAACATTCGCCTGTGGGCGAATGCGTTTTGTGCTGTATTCCCCGGCTCAAGCTCGCTTGAAAGCCAGGGGGAATAGAGCATAAAACGAAGTTCCTAAAAGGAATGGTCGCCCTGCAAGCACAAGCACAAAAGTTTTTGGTGTCGCTTTTTTCAAAAAGCGACGATTTGCGCCGCTTTCTAAAAGCGGCAGTTTTAGAAAAGAGACAAATGGGAGAACGAAAAGAGGGGCCGGAGCGGGCGGTATTGATAGCTGTAACGGCTGAGCGGCAGACGGATGCGCAGACGCGGGAGTATTTGGACGAGCTGGCTTTTTTGGCTGAGACGGCAGGCATAGCCACCGAAAAACGCTTTGTGCAGAAGATGTCGCGCCCGAACAAGCGGACGTTCGTTGGCACGGGCAAGCTGGCGGAGATCATCGCTTATATCAAAGAGAATGAGATTGATACGGCCATTTTCGACGACGAGCTGTCGCCCTCGCAGACGCGCAATTTGGAGCAGGAGATGGGGGTGCCGATTTTGGATCGGACGAACCTGATTTTGGACATTTTTGTCAGCCGGGCGACTACGGCCTATGCCAAGACGCAGGTCGAGCTGGCGCAGTATGAGTACCTGTTGCCGCGCCTGACGGGGATGTGGACCCACTTGGAACGTCAGCGCGGGGGCACGGGGACGCGCGGCGGTGCGGGGGAACGCGAGATCGAGACCGACCGCCGGATTGTCCGCAGTCGGATCACGAAATTGAAGGAGGATTTGAAAAAAATCGACCGCCAAATGGCCGTGCAACGCGGCAACCGGAGCGGGATGGTGCGCGTGGCGCTGGTCGGCTATACGAACGTCGGCAAATCGACCATTATGAACCGGCTGAGCAAGAGCGATGTCTTTGCCGAAAACAAGCTCTTTGCCACGCTGGACACGACCGTGCGCAAGGTGGTTTTGGACAACCTACCCTTTTTGTTGTCTGATACTGTGGGGTTTATCCGCAAACTGCCACACCAGTTAGTCGAGTCGTTCAAGTCGACGTTGGACGAAGTACGGGAGGCCGACCTGCTGTTGCACGTCGTCGACCTGTCGCACCCCAATTTCGAGGATCAAATCCGGGTGGTCAAACAGACGCTGTCGGAGATCGGCGCGGGCGACAAACCGACCTTCCTGATTTTCAATAAGATCGACGCATACACCTATCAACCTAAGGATGAGGACGATCTGTCGCCCAAAACCGAAAAAAATTGGACGCTCGACGAGATGAAACAGAGCTGGATCGCCAAGGCCAACACCCCCTGCATTTTTATTTCGGCGACAAAAAACATTAACATCGACAAGTTGCGCAAAGACCTTTACGGGATGATTAGCGAGATTCATGCGGGCCGGTATCCGTTCAATAATTTTTTATATTAAACACTTGAATCATAACATATAAGCAGGCTACGCCCGACAGGTGTAGCCTGTTTTTTATAGAAATATTGTCCGATGATACTATTTTTCGTTATATTTGTTTCATTCTTTTTTTGAACCCCATTCTGCGAAAAAATATGTTGGTCAAATGTTACGGAAGCACCATCCTCGGGATCGACGCGATGACGATCACGGTCGAGGTGGCGGTGTCGCCCGGTGTGGAATATGCGATTGTCGGACTGCCGGATAACGCGGTGAGGGAGAGCCTCTTCCGCATGGCTTCGGCTTTTGAGCAGTCGGGCTACAAGAAGCCCGGCAAGCGGGTGGTGGTCAACCTCTCCCCTGCCGATATCCGCAAAGAGGGGTCGGCCTACGACCTGCCCATCGCCATCGGCATACTGGCCGCCTCGGAACAAATCGCGGCCGAACGGGTCGGCGACTACCTGATTATGGGCGAGTTGTCGCTCGACGGGTCGATCTTACCGATTCGGGGAGCATTGCCCATGGCCATCAAGGCGCGGGAGGAGGGCTTCAAGGGGTTTATCCTGCCCAAGCAGAACGCCGTGGAGGCCGCTGTGGTCAACGACCTGGAGGTTTATGGCGTGGATCACATCCGGCAGGTGACCGCTTTTCTCAATGAGGAGAGCGAGTTAGAGCCGGTGCAGGTCGACACCCGCGATCAATATTATGCCAACCTGAACCGCTTCGACCTCGATTTTTCCGATGTCAAAGGGCAGGAACACGTCAAACGGGCGCTGGAAGTCTCGGCCGCCGGAGGGCATAACCTGCTGATGATCGGCGCGCCGGGGTCGGGTAAGACCATGCTGGCCAAACGGATGCCGGGCATCGTGCCGCCCATGACCCTGCGCGAGGCGTTGGAGACGACCAAAATCCATTCGGTGGCCGGTAAAATGGGGTCGGAATCGGGCCTGCTGACCCGGCGACCCTTTCGATCGCCACACCACCTCGCCTCGCCGGTCTCGATTGTGGGCGGCGGCGTGAACCCCCAGCCGGGCGAAATCTCGCTGGCTCACAACGGCATACTCTTTTTGGACGAACTGCCCGAATTTCCGCGCAGTGTGCTGGAAATCCTACGCCAGCCGCTCGAAGACAAAAATATCACCATCGCCCGGGTCAAATACACGATCGAATACCCCTGCAATTTCATGCTGATCGCCTCGATGAACCCGTGCCCCTGCGGCTTTTTCAACCACCCGACCCAAAAATGCCAATGCGGGCAGGCGGCGATCACCCGCTACATGAACCGCATCTCGGGGCCGTTGCTCGACCGAATTGATATGCACATCGAGGTCACGCCGGTTGCCGTGGGCGAGTTGGCCTCCGACCGCTCGGGCGAACGGAGCGAGACGATCCGCCAGCGGGTCATCGCCGCGCGCAACATCCAAACCGAACGGTTCAAGAACGACACGATTCACACCAACGCCATGATGTCGTCGCGGCAGATCAAGGATTATTGCCCGTTAGACTCGCAGTCAATCAAGCTGTTACAGGGAGCTATGGAGCGCATGAACCTCTCGGCACGAGCCTACGACCGAATCATCAAACTGTCGCGCACCATCGCCGACCTCGACGCCTCGCCCAACATCACCGCCCGCCACATCGCCGAAGCCATCCAATACCGTAGCCTCGACCGCAAAATGTGGGGAATGAAATAGTTACCTTTTCTTTGACTGCGACTTTTTCAGCCTCCGACTGCCGCTGACTGCGACTTTTTAGAAAAGTCGCCCAAAATCGCAACTTTTTGAAAAAAGTTGCATCAAAAACTTTTGTGCTTCTCTTTGCAGGACGATCATCTCTCCGAGACTTCGTTTTATACTGTATTCCCCCGTGGCTTTCAAGCGAGCTTGAGCCGGGGAATACAGCACAAAACGCATTCGCCCGAGGGGCGAATGTGATCGCCCTGAAAACACATTTCACATCAATTCCCCTGTGTTTTGCCTCCAAAATATCTTCCAAACAAGTTTGGGGCGGAACATGAAAAACAAAACGCATTCGCCCGCAGGCGAATGTGATCTCCCTGAAAAGTCACCAACTTTTTTGTTTTTACAAAAAAAACGTGAAAATAGTTTTGGAACTAAAAAAATAGTTGTAATTTTGTTTAAGAGTCTATTCCCTAATAACGATTGGTATGAGAAGACATTTACTTTTATGTATGGCGCTGATAGCCAAGACGATTTTGGTTTCCGCCCAGTCGGCGCCGACCACTTCATCCTCATTAGACGGTGTGAAAATAAATGGAATCACGTGGGCGACGCGCAATGTCGGAGAAAAAGGTCAGTTTGTGAATAACCCCGAGGACTATGGTGAATATTACACCTTTGAGGAGGCTCAGACCGCCTGTCCGCCGGGTTGGCGCGTACCGACCCAGCACGAGTATGCTCTTCTCGCCAGGACGAGAAACAGATGGACGACACAAAACGAAGTGGCTGGCCGTCGCTTTGGCCGTGGCAGAAATACGATCTTTTTACCTGCTACGGGTTCTCGGAGCGACTCCGATGGTTATTTGTACTATCGGGGGGTCAGCGCGTACTATTGGTCATCGACTGCGACCAGTAGCAGCAGCGGGTACGACCTATACTTCTACAACGCGAAAGTCTATCCATTCGACGGCAATGCAAACACCTTTGGCTTCAGTGTCCGTTGTGTTCGTTAATAAAAAATGATGAAGAAATCCCACTTGGACGAATCCCTACAAACGAACCCCAATCGGTTCGGAGAACCGACCTCGGCAGTGGGGTGAAAGGGATGCTTTTGGCCGATTTTGGCCGCGGTCAGGCGAACGAAACTGTCATTTCGTTCGACCGCGAGACAAAAGCGAAGACAAAAGTATTCCGAAACCCCGGCCGAAAACTTTTCTTTGCTTCTTTCTTTTAGGATAAAAGAAAGAAGAAGAAAAAAGCTGGGGAGCTTTCGCTTCGATTGGAGGATTAATCCTCCAATCGAAGCGTTACCGCGCGGGCATGGGCATCGAGGCCTTCGGCTCGGGCCATCGCCTCGATCACTCCGCCTAAGTGTTCTAAGCCCTGTCGGGTGATCTCCTGATAGGTGATTTTGCGCATGAAGCTGTCCAAGTTGACCCCGCTGTATGAGGCCGCCCAACCCGAGGTGGGCAGGGTGTGGTTGGTGCCCGAGGCATAGTCTCCGGCGCTTTCGGGGGTGTAGTTTCCGATGAAAATACTGCCTGCCGCTGTGATCTGTTCGGCGACTTGCCGAGCGTCGGCCACCGAGAGGATCAGGTGTTCGGCGGCATAGCGGTTGGCCAAGGCGATCATCTCGGAGCGACTATTTAGCACAAAGATGCGGCTGTTTTCGATCGACCGGGCGGCCAATTCCCGGCGGGAAAGGGTCTGAAGTTGGATGGCGACCTTCTGTTCAACCCGGCTGGCCAGCGCGGGCGAGTCGGTGACCAAAATCGACTGGCTGTCAGGGCCATGCTCGGCTTGCGAGAGCAGGTCGGCGGCCACAAAACGGGGGTTGGCCGTCTCGTCGGCCAGCACCATCACCTCCGACGGCCCGGCGGGCATATCAATGGCCACGTCCGAGACGCTGACGAGCTGTTTGGCTACAGTCACGTATTGGTTGCCGGGGCCGAAAATTTTATCGACTTTCGGGACGCTCTCCGTACCATAAGCCATAGCCGCAATAGCCTGAGCACCACCGGCTTTGAATATTTTGGTCACCCCGCACAATTTGGCCGCGAAGAGGATCACGTCGGCAATTTTTCCCTCGCGGTTCGGCGGGGAGCAGAGGACGATCTCGGGGCATTCGGCGATGCGGGCGGGAATGGCCAGCATCAGCACGGTGGAAAAAAGCGGCGCGCTTCCGCCGGGGACATACAGCCCGACCCGTTGGATCGGCACACTGCGTTGCCAGCAGGTGATGCCCGGGGCGATCGACACGTCGATGCCCGAGAAACGTTGTGCCCGGTGAAATTTTTCGATGTTCAGGGCGGCATGGCGAATCGCGTCGCCCAAGTTTTTGTCCACAGCCGCAACCGCCGCGTCGATCTCCTCCGGTGTGACGGCCAAATCGGTGAGTTCGGCTCCGTCTAACTGGCGGGCATAACGGCGCAAGGCCGTGTCACCCTCCCGGCGCACGTCGTCCAAAATCGCCTCGACCCGAGGTCGAATCAGGCTGTCCTCGATCCGGGGGCGTTTCAACAATTCGTCCCACTCGGTGGGATCGGGCTGTGTGTAGACTTTCATGGTTATAAGATCATTTTTTCCAACGATAAGACGAGAATGTCTTCGGCACCGATGGCCTTGAGTTGTTCGATTTTCTGCCAGAGCACCTTTTCGTTGATGACCACGTGGAGCGAACTCCACCCCTTCATGGCCAGCGGCAGCAGGGTCGGGCTTTTCATGCCGGGCAGGATGGCCGTGGCTTCCGCGATCTTCTCGTCGGGCAGGTTCATCAGCACGTATTTCATCCCGCGACTGCGTTCAACGGCCTCGAAACGGAACATCAACTGATCCAGCGACCGCTTTTTCTCCTCGCTCAGCGACGGGGTGGCGATCAGAACGGCTTCGGAGGCGAGCACAGTCTCGACCTCCCGCAAGCCATTGGTAATCAGTGTTGCCCCACTGCTAACGATGTCAAAAATAGCATCGGCCATCCCGACCAACGGGGCAATTTCGACCGATCCGGCGATTTCGTGGATTTCGGCGGAGACCTTCTCTTTGTCCAAGAAATTTTTGAGGATCACCGGGTAAGAGGTGGCGACCCGTTTTCCTTCGAGGAAGCGAGGCGAAGTGTAGTTTTGCTCTTTGGGCAGGGCAATCGACAGGCGGCATTTGCCGAAGCCGAGGCTGTGCACGATCTCGACCGGTTGCTCTTTTTCCTGCACTTCGTTCAGCCCGACGATGCCCAGATCGGCCACGCCCATGGCGACGGCTTGCGGAATATCGTCGTCGCGCAGGTAGAGCACTTCGATGTCGAAATCCTGTGAACGGGTCAGCAGTTTCCGCTTGCCCTCTTCGACGGTGATGCCCGCTTCGGCGAGCAGGGCGATGCTCTCTTCGTTGAGGCGGCCTTTGGCCTGAATGGCTATTCGCAACATAATTCGTTATCTATTATTAAGTTATTTCTCATCGTTTCTGCCCCCGCACCCTCCTTGCCGGAGAGACAAAAAGGCTCACCCGGTGCCGTAGGGTAAGCCTTAAGAGTCTGTTTAAAATTTACAACTCTCGTTCATTACTCCGTATCGACCGCATAGGGATACCCCGGTGTCCACGTGGTGGTCAGGTATTTTTCGACCGTATCGCCTTCGGTCATGTTTTTCAGGTCGGTGTAGGTGTTATACATCATTTTGATGATGTAGGTCACATTCTTTCCTGCCTCGTCCTTGAACGGGAAATATTGTTCGGCACGAGTCAAATCGAACGAACGCCACGTCCCGACGGACCGAACCGCATCTTCAATGGTTTCGCCCTCCGCCCGATTGTTGTCGAATTTCAAAGCCATATACACGGTATCCGGCCCCATGCCCCGTTCGTCTGGACGAAGAACCGGATCGACCTCCAAAGCGAAAGAGACTTCGGCATATTGATTGCCAGCGGTCGCATTTTTACTGTAAACCAAGTGGTAAATCCCTAAGTCCACGTAATTTAACACCACCTGAAAGCTCGGTGTCAAGGTCGATATTTGGATCACCTCTTCGGAATTTGACTCCAGAGAGGGCATCATGATCGGGTCGTTTTTGGTCGTGGCTCCGGGCGAAGAGATCGTTTGGGTCGGCATATGCTCCAGCGAAGCGATTTCGATGTTGTAACGAGTGCCCGGCGATTGGGTGGTAATTGCCTCATCTTCATGAGCCAGACGGAAAAGAGTGCGTACCCGGACTCTGTTCAGCCCATCGGGCATGGGCAGTTCAGTTCCTGCCGCCGGGACGAGAATCGTGCCGTTGTCGTCCGTAATCAGACCGTTTTCCTGCGACCCCACAGAGAGGTAATAAGGGCGGTTGTCTAATTTTTTACACGCCGAAAACAAGACGGCGGCGGAAAGTAGGCTGACAAATAAAAACTTGTTCTTCATATTAGGATAGTTTGTTATTAAATATGGTTCCTAATGCACGGCAAAGTTAGTAAAATTTGCCGAAAACCAGAGGAACCTATCCCCTCTTAGATACACTTTTGGGGCAAAGCGATGCACGATCACGATATTTTTTACAGAAAATCTCCATTAAAGGAGCTTTTTCCACTTTAGTAGGAGGTACGTCAAAATCGAAATTCCGATCATAACGCCCAGCACGATGAAATAGCTGTACCGCCCGGCCAACTCGGGCATAAAGCTGAAGTTCATCCCGTAAATGCTGGCGATCAGCGTGGCCGGCATGAAGAAGACCGAGGCGATGGTGAAGATTTTGGTGATGTTGTTCTGCTCGATGTTGATGAGACCGAGGGCATTTTCCTGCATATAATCCAACCGCTCGGAACTGAAATCGGCGTGGTTCAGGAGCGAATTGGCATCCTTAATCATCAGCGAGAGCTTCGGGTAGATGTCGTGCGGGAAGCGTTCACTGCGCAGGATGCCCGAGAGCACCCGTTGGCGGTCGAAGATGTTTTCGCGCAAGAGCATCGTCTTTTCCTGCAAGGTGTTGATTAAGTTGAGGATTTCGCGGTCGATCTTTTCGGCGCTGGTAATCAGTCGGCTCAGCTCGGCCACCTGTTTGGCGAGGGCTTCGAGGAGGTCGGCATCGAAATCAATGCGCACTTCGAGGATCGAGATCAGCAGGTGGTACCCCGTCGGATAGGCTCGGTAGTTGATCTGCAACCGTTTGGCTGCCTCGGTAAAGGTGCGGAACTCGGAGTTGCGTACCGAGACCAAAACCCCTTCGGCCACGATAAACGACACCGGCTCAACGATAAACGTATCGCCTGTGGGGATAAAAAAGTTGGAGTTGGTCACAATCGAATTTTCGGTCTCGAAGTATTTCGACGTACTCTCGATCTCTTCCACCTCCTGCCGGGTTTGCAGGTTGATCTCCAAAAAAGTTTCCACCGCCTTCTGCTCTTTCAGCGAGGGGGTGAACATATCGATCCACAAAATATCGTCCCAGCCCAAGTCGTCGAAGAGCTTGACATCGGCGTTCCGGACAATTTTGTTGTATTGTTTCAGGTAAATGGTAATCATAACTGACGGATTTACAGGTAAAAGAAAAAGGTTTTTACACTGCCGGGAGCGTCCGTGCGCCTCCCGGTCTTCCGGTTCTTATTGCGAACCGTCCGTCCTTCAGCCGGGGTTGATCCGCCAATCGCTCCTTCGGAGCTTCTCCCAAAAGACCCGCATGGATTCCCGTTTCAGGAAATCCAACTCGAAGTCGATGTTGTGGCTCAGGTAATCGACGGCGGTCGCCGTGTCGATCCCTCGGGTGATCTCGGTGCGATCTTCGGCCACGGCTTCTGGGATGTGTGCCACGCCATAAGCGAGTGCCTCTTCCAACGCTTCGATCGCCTCGGGGGCAGTTCCCTGCCGGGCGACCCAGGCGGCGAAGACAAAGGCCAGCCCCGTCCACTCGGTCCACGCTTTGGCCAAATCGTATTGATAGGGGAACAGCGCCTCGTACCCGAAGACCTTGTCGCCGATCAGCGTGTAGCCTACACCCGGCTCGGGCCGAACGTCCGAAAAGTCGATCAGAGGCTTCCACTCGACCTCGATCTGCCAACGTTCCTCGGCCAATATCCGCACCAGATTGACCGAGGTGCGCGAATGGGGGTCGAGGTAAATCGTATGAATTTCACTGAGCGGCGAGGTCGAAAAGAGTACAACCGTGCGCACCTTTTCATAGGAGCTGATGCAGTGGTTGCCGATCAGTTCGATGCCGGGGATGTCTGGAATTTCGGCGATGGGGATGAGCGCGATGTCGGCTTTTCCTTGCCGGATGTTTTCGGCACATTGCGCCGGAGGAGCCAATAACAGGTCGGCACGCAGGTTACTGTCCGCGTGATGAATACCGTAAATAAACGGTACCGTGTTCAGGTATGACACCGCTGCGACTCTCACAAGGGTCGTCTTTTTGCGCGGTATTGTTCGACGTGTGCTCCATATCGGAACAAAGGTAACTTTTTTTGGCGAGAACTCGATTTTTTTCTCGCATTTATTCCTTTTTGTCAAAATTTTTTACGGGGAATCGCTCTTTTTTCAGCCGCCGACCGGGGCTGTTCCCCGCAAATCCCACTTTTTCCGGACTTCACTTCCGGGAGAGGCCGAGGGGTGGAAAATGCTCCCTTTCGAGGATTAGTAGCTCCTGTAACTCCTTAAATCACAAAGGCTCCCGGTATTCGAGAGCCTCTGCTTAGGTTAGTTCAAAGTAAGTTATGGTTAGTAGTTCTGGGAAGAACGATGAAGTAAATTTACACATTTGTTTTGAAAAAACAAGACTTCGTTCATTTTTCTTTCTTTTTTAAGAAATAAGCGCGTTGCCGAAAAATCCTTACCTTTAGAGCCTGTTTAAAGGCATTGAAAACACTATGAAATACGAATTGGAGAGCCATAGCCGGGTGGCGGTGATCGGTGCCGGAAGTTGGGCCACGGCGATCGTCAAAATCATACAGGAGAGCGGCGAGCCGGTCGGCTGGTACGTCCGCGAGCCGGAAATTCGCGAGGGTTTGGCCACAGAGGGGCGAAATCCGATCTATTTGCAGGACGTTCATTTCGACCGGGAGCGATTGCAGGTCTCGGGCGACATCAACGAGGTGGTCGCCGCCGCCGATATTATTGTGTTGGCCGTGCCGTCGGCCTTTCTGAAGGTGACGATGGAGCCGCTCACGGTCTCCCTGCACGACAAATTCATCGTCTCGGCCATCAAGGGGATCATCACCGACGAGTACATCACCGTGGCCGAATACATCAACCGGGCCTACTCCGTGCCGTTCGACCGGATCGGGATCGTCTCCGGGCCGAGCCATGCCGAGGAGGTCGCCTTGGAACGGCTGACCTACCTGACGGTGGTCTGCAAAGCGATCGAAAATGCCGAGCGGTTGGCGCAAAAATTCCGCGCCTCGTACATCCGAACCATCTATTCGACCGACATTTACGGCACGGAGTACGCCACCGTGCTCAAGAATATTTACGCCGTGGCGGTGGGTATATGCCACGGCCTGGGCTATGGCGACAACTTCATGGCCGTTTTGATTTGTAACAGCGCCATGGAGATGGAACGCTTTATGAACGAAACCTATCCGGCCGATCGCAACCTGAGTGCCTCGGTCTATTTGGGCGACCTGCTGGTCACCTGCTATTCGCAGTTCAGCCGCAACCGGACGTTCGGCATGATGATCGGCAAGGGCTATTCGGTCAAAAACACGATGATCGAGATGACCATGGTGGCCGAGGGCTATTATTCGGCCGCGTGTATCCAGCAGATCAACAAAAAATTCGGCATCCGGATGCCGATCGCCGAGGCGGTCTACCAGATACTTTACAAAAACGCCTCGGCGCAGGCGACGATAAAGTCATTAACTAAAGAATTGATATAGCATGAAGAGAGAGATGATTGATTTGGATACCAGCAAAATTTACGGCAATGGGATTACCCCTGCCGAGGTATCGGAATTGAAAGCGGAGATGGAGCAATGCAACCGGATGCTTCATGAGCGAAGCGGTGCCGGAAACGAATTTTTGGGGTGGGTCGACCTCCCCTCGTCCATCAGCGAACAGGCGTTCGAGGCGATCGACCAAGCGGCCCGATCGCTGAAAGAGGTGGCCGACGTGGTGATTGTGATCGGCATCGGCGGCTCCTACCTCGGGGTGAAAGCCATTTTGAGCGCGCTGAGCGACCCATTCGAGATGATGTCGACCGACCGAGACTACCCCATGCTCCTTTTTGCCGGGCAGAACATCAGCGAAGATTACCTGTACGACCTCTTCCGGGCGGTCGAAAAACGGCGGATTGCCGCCATCGTGATCTCCAAATCGGGCACCACGACCGAGCCGGCCATCGCCTTTCGGCTGGTCAAAAACGAGATCGAACGGCGCTATGGCAAGGAGCAGGCCGCCGCGCGCATCATAGCTGTCACCGACGAGCACCGGGGCGCGCTGAAGACCATGGCCACGCAGGAAGGATACCAGACCTTTGTGATTCCGGACGATGTCGGGGGGCGTTTTTCGGTCTTTACGCCGGTCGGGCTGTTACCGTTGGCCGTGGCCGGGATCGACATCAAGGCCTTAATCCAAGGAGCGCGGGATATGGAGCAAGCCACCGGGGCGGAGGTTTCGTTCGCCGAAAATCCGGCGGCTCAGTACGCCGCCGCGCGCACCGTCCTTTACCGTCGAGGGAAAAAGATCGAAATGTTGGCCAGCTATGAGCCTCAGTTAAAGTACATTGGCGAGTGGTGGAAGCAACTCTTTGGCGAGAGCGAGGGCAAAGAGGGAAAGGGGCTTTTCCCCGCCAGCGAGAGCCTGACCACCGACCTCCACTCCATGGGACAATACGTGCAGGACGGGGAACGCATCCTCTTCGAGACCGTGCTGAGCGTCGAAAAGCCGAAGCACGAACTGTCCGTGCCGAAAGACGATGAAAATTTAGACGGGCTGAACTACCTGATCGACAATAACATACACCGCATCAACGAAATCAACCGGATGGCCGAACTCGGCACCATGCTGGCCCACGTCGACGGCGGTGTCCCCAACATCCGCATCAAGCTCCAGCAAATCGACGAATACCGGATCGGTGCCCTGCTCTACTTCTTCGAGAAAGCGTGCGGCATCAGCGGATACGCCCTCGGTGTCAACCCGTTCGACCAACCCGGAGTCGAAGCCTACAAACGCAATATGTTCGCCCTGCTCGGCAAACCCGGCTACGAACAAGAAGGCGACGAACTCCGGAAACGGCTCTGACCCTCACGCCTTTGGCTACATTTTCCTGCGACTTTTTAAAAAAGTCGCAGGAAAAAGCAGGTCACAGCGATTTTGGATAACGCGGTGATTCCGGGGCGCCGAGGTAGGAGCGTTTCAGGCCACCGAGGTCGAGCATCAGTTTTTGCAAGACAAGTCCCGAGTCGAGGAAGCGGACACGGAGGGTGTGTTTGCCCGCGCTGGAGATCGTGTGGCGGGTCGAGGTCTGGTTGACCGCATTGCCCTGCCAACGCTCCATTCCCCGGGTGGTCGGGTTGATGTTGATGACCTGTTCCGGGCCGCCGTCGACGGACACGGCGTAGCGCAACCCGCGATTGGCGTTGAAATTGAGCGTCGGGGAGAAGAGCAGGATCAGCTCGGCCTCGCCCGTCGAGGTGAGTTCCACGTCGTACTCCAAGTAGAGGTTCTGCGGCTCGTCGGCCAAGTCGACCCCGGCCGGAAGCGTGGTCACGCCGCCCTCGGTCTTGCCGATGAAAGGCACTTGAACAAATTCGACCCCCTGCCCGTTCACGGCGCGGGCATAATGGTTAGCCTCGATCGACACATAACCGTCACTTTCGGCGAAGAGATTGGGCTTCGGGTCGCCTTCCGGCAGGTAGGTTACCTGTGGCATAACCTGAGCCTCAGGCTGTTGCCAATAGGTGTATCCGATGTGGGTCTGATCCATGAAGTGGTTCCATTTGCCGTCGGCCAGCACGTGGTTGTAGTGGTAATTGAGCACCGAATCGCGCGCATACATCTCTTTCACCCGGTCGGCCCACTCGTTGCACGCGGCATCGCCCTGCTCGGCCAGCGCGCGGTTCATGGCCACGGCATAATACATCTCATAAAGGTTGGCGCAGGCCTGAATCGGGAAAAGAACCAGCTGGTCGAAGGCATCGCGGGTCTCGTCGGGCAAGAGGTAATAGAGTTGCAAGGCCTGCCGTGAGAGTTCGACATACTCGTCCTTGACCCGCGCCCACTCGTCGTAATTTTCGAGCGAATAGGTGTTTTGATCGAGCAATTCCGGTGTCCGGCGGTGGTTGAAGAAGGTGTATTGGTTCAACAGGTAGGCCGCCTTTTCGGCGTATTGCGCGCCGAACTGCTCCCGACAGAAGGCGAGGGTGTGGTCATAGATATTCTCCGGGGTAAATTTCGCCGGATCCCAAGCCATATCCAAAAAGAAGGTGATCGGGTACTCCATCGGCTTGAGGTCGCCCACGTTGACCACCCAGAGTTTGGTCACGCCGTATTCGTAGCAGAGGTTCATCTGTTCCCATACACGGTGAACCTGAGAGACATTGAGCCATTTGTAGTTACGCGGGCCACCCACGTAGTCGAAGTGGTAGTACATCCCGTAGCCGCCTCGGCGCGGGGCCGCAGTCAGCTCGGGGAGCTTGCGCACATTGCCCCAATTGTCGTCGGCCAAGAGGAGGGTCACGTCGTCCGGCACCCGCATCCCCTGATCGTAATAATCCTGTACCTCTTTGTAGAGCGCCCAAACTTGCGGGGTTTGGTCGGCCGGTTTGCCGGTCACCTGCTGGATGATTTTGCGCTGGTTGCCGACGATCTTTTCCAACAGGGAGATGTTGGTCTCCTGACTCATGGCCATATCGCCGTCGCCACGCATCCCGAGGGCGACAATGTCTTCCGTGTTTTTCATCCGCTCGACTCCCTCGCGCCAAAAGGCATCGAGCACTTTGGCGTTTTTCGTGTAATCCCACGCGCCACTGCCATAGCGGGACCACTCTTGTTGGGAGCGGTTCATCGGTTCGTGGTGCGAAAGGCTGATGACAATGCCACATTGGTCGGCCAACACGCTGTTCAGCGGATCGTCGTCGTAAAAGGCCGCGTCCCACATGGCAGGCCAGAGGAAATTGCCCTTGAGGCGGAGCAAGAGTTCAAAGACGTGGATGTAAAAGCGGCTGTTGTACCCGCCAAAATTCTCGTTGACCCAGCCCGTGAGTGCCGGAGCCTCGTCGTTGAGGAAAATCCCCCGGTATTCGACCACCGGCTCCCCGGCGGTGTACTCCCCGCGCAAAACGCCGATCCGGGCGTGTTTGTCCACCGGCACATCCGCCCACCAATACCACGGCGAGACCCCGATTTGGCGCGAAAGCTCATAGACCCCAGAGGTGGCTCCCCGTTTGTCGCTTCCGGCGATCACGAGGGCCTCCTCAATCCCGTCGAAAGGCGATTTTATCGTCTTGATGAGGTATTTTTCGCGCTTGCCCTTCAGCTCGTCGGCATCGAATTTTCCGCTCTCGGCTAAGCGATCCAACAGGGGGCTGTCGCCAAAAACGCCGACCAAAATCAGGTTTTTCCCGCGTGGACGACCCTCTGCCGTCACAATCGGTTTGAGGCCGGTCACCCGCTCGAAATCGTCCGCGAGGTTGAACACAGCGCGTTTTACGCCGTTGTCGATAAATTTATCAATGACCACAGGCACCACCTGCCCGTCGGCGACGAGGGGAAAAGCGTCCGGCGACGCTTCAAAGGTGACCATCGGCGGGGCATCCTGCGCGCGGAGCGCGAACGTCGTCATGCCTAACAGCATGACGACAAGACAAGCTATTCTACGGGGAGCGAAATGGGATAGCATCATGGGAAGTTATGAGTTATGAATCGTTGCGAATTATAA
>JAISHQ010000117.1 GCA_031262465.1 Rikenellaceae bacterium | reverse complement strand
CAAAGCGGTTGTTTTTCAACAACACCGGCGGTTCGTCTTCGGCCTGCGGCTCCTCTTTGGTGGTGTAGGCGGTCTCGTCGTCGGCCAGAAAGGCATCGACTTTCTCCTGCGCCTCGGCGGGTGCCCAGCCCTCCATCACCACCAATGCCCCGTCGGCTTGCCGCAGGGCGGAGGTGTTGACCCGGCTCAGGTCTAACTGCTCGCGCAACTGTTTGCCGTATTCGTCCAGTTCGTCGAGGCTTTCGGCGGCCCGTTCGAGCTGTTGCCGCTCCGTTTCTAAGGCTTGGTAGAGGTCGGTCAGGTCGGCTTTGCGCTCCTGTGCGGTACGCTCGGGCATCTTGACCTCCGTGGCGTTAATTTCGACCGGTTTTCCCCCGTGCCCGGTAACAATTGCAAAGTAGACCACGCCGTTTTTTCGGGCGATCTCTTCGACGGCAAATTCGGTTTTCCACCCCTCGGCGCGCAGGTCGAACTCTTTGGTAAAAGCGGTGAACAGGTGGAGTTTGATCCCGTTTTCGGCCAACTGATCGATCCGTGCCTTGGAGAAATCACCCCACGGTTCCAAATCGGCAATCTCTTTTTGCAACTTGGCCGCCTCGGCGTGCAGGCGGTCGATCTCGGCCGAAGCCTCGACAAAGTGCCGCAAAGCCTCCTCGGGCGAGTCAAAAGCCTCGGCGCGGGTGCCAAGCTCGTTTTTACGCAACTCCGCGAGGGTTTTCATCGCCTTGCGTTGTTGGTCGATTTCGGTCATCAGCCGCCGCTCGTCCTCGCTGGGTTCCCACCCCGAGACCGTAATATCGACCAGTCCCAACTCTTGGAGTTGAGCGAGAAATGCTTCGTAATCCTTATAAAACAGGACGAAGCTGTATTTTATCATCGGTACGATCATGACTGAGCCTGTTGTTCCTGACGGGTTTTAACAATTTTTTGCGATGATTTCGAGAGATTTTCTTCGTCTTCCAAAAAACGCTTGATCTTCAAAATCGCCTCCTGATAGCCGGGAATCTGCACCTTTTCATAGAGGTTGACCTTTTGCGTGGTCTTCTTGCGCGCATGGTCGAGCAGTTCCATCTTCCGGTTCATAAACTCGCGCCTCAAGCCGGTTTCGGCCAGCTCCTTGAGCGCGGCGATGCCGTCGGCAATCCACGCCGGTGAGCTGAACAGATCATACGGTTTTTCGGTAAAAATCACCTCCTCCAACAGGGGGATGCGCACCCCGGCGATCTTCGAGATCGTCATCCGCACATCGGCAACCTGCAACAACTCCGGATCGAACTCGCCCCACAGCGCGACCATGTAGTCGTACCGGGCGATCAGCCGCTGAAGTCGTTCGCCGTACTCGGTGGCCTCGTCCTTGGCCTTTTTCACCTCCAGGCGCAGGGCCGACTCCTTGCTCTTGATCGTAGGCAATGCCCGCGTGCGCATCTTGAGCTGTTTGTCCATGTCGCCCAACGAGGTCTTGTTGTATTGAAATTTTATAGCCATATATCTTAGCCTTTAACTGACACTTTTTAAAAAAGTGTCCAAAATCGTCGTTTTTTGTAAAAAACGACACTAAAAACTTTTAATCACCGGGAATGTCAGTGCCTTACTTGGCGTTTAGCGCACGCCTTTTCGGCCCATCTCGCCGGTTTGTCGCATGAAATGCGATTTTTAGCGGGTTAAGAATTGTTTTGAAAACAAGTTTTCAGGAAAACAATTCTTAGCTCGCTAAAAACAACAGGCCTTCGGCCAGTTGCCGGCGAGATCAAACGGAGAGAACAGAGCTGCCGGAGTCATGCGATACGCAGTATCGCCCAGAAGTTTTTGGGGTGCCTTTTTTCAAAAAGGCACGATTTGCGGCGCTTTCTAAAAGCGCCAGTTCTGAACGGTACTCAAAGAACGTTATTCGTTGCCTTTCGGCCAGTATTTCTCGGTAAATTCGTCTTTGATGGCGACTTCGTTTTTGGTGAAATACTTGGCAAAGAGTGCCCATGCGGTGTCGAGCATCGAGGTGATGTCGATGTTCACGTCGATCGAGAGCAGTTTTTCCGAATATTCGCGGGCAAAGCCGAGGGTGCGTTCGTCGTAATCGGTCAGGTCGAAACCGTTCTCCAACTTGGTTTTGGCGTTGGCCGCGTCGGCGTAGAGACGCACAGCGGCGTTCATCACCTGCGGGTGGTCTTTGCGCGTTTTTTTGCCGATCACAAGCTGTTTCAGGCGCGACAGGCTTCGGAACGGGTCGACGATCACCTTCGACGTGTCGGTGTCGTTGCGCAGGAAGAGCTGTCCCTCAGTGATGTACCCCGTGTTGTCGGGCACCGCGTGGGTGATGTCGCCCCCGGAGAGGGTGGTCACGGCGATGATGGTGATCGACCCGCCGTTGGGCAGTTGCACCGCCTTTTCGTAGATTTTGGCCAAGTCGGAGTAGAGCGAGCCGGGCATACTGTCCTTCGACGGGATTTGATCCATGCGGTTCGAGACGATGGCCAACGCATCGGCGTAGAGGGTCATGTCGGTCAACAACACAAGCACTTTCTCCCCTTTGTCCACGGCGAAATATTCGGCGGCAGTCAGCGCCATATCGGGCACCAAGAGGCGTTCGACCGGCGGGTTCTCGGTGGTGTTGACAAAGCTCACGATGCGGTCGAGGGCACCGGCGTTCTCGAAGACGTTTTTGAAATAGAGGAAGTCGTCGTTGGTCAAGCCCATCCCCCCGAGGATGATTTTGTCGGCCTCGGCCCGCAGAGCCACCATGGCCATCACCTGATTGTAGGGCTGGTCGGTGTCGGCGAAGAAGGGAATCTTCTGCCCCGAGACGATGGTGTTGTTCAGGTCGATCCCGGCGATCCCCGTGGCGATCAGCTCCGAGGGCTGAATCCGGCGGAAGGGGTTGACCGTCGGCCCGCCCGTTTCGCGCTCTTCGCCCGAGGTGATCGGAGCGCCGTAGAGCGGCTCTCCATAGGCGTTGAAGAAGCGTCCGGCCAGCTCGTCGCTCACCCGCAGGGTCGGCGGCGCGCCGTGGAAGATCACCTCCGAGTCGGTGGCGATATTTTCGGTGCCCGAGAAAATTTGCAGGGTCACCGTGTCGCCCTCCATTTTCACCACCTGAGCCAGTTTGCCGCCAACGGTCGCCAGCTCGTCGTTGCCCACACCGGTCGCCTTGAGCGTCACCGTGGCCTTGGTGATGTTTTCGATTTGGGTATATACTTTTTGAAAAGCCTTTGTTTTCATCATTTTTCGGTTTTTGTCGAGAGAACCTGATCGAGTTTTTTGCGGTACGTGTTAAACTGCTCGCTCTCAAATTCGGCGTAGTTCATCTGTTTGAAGAGGTTAATCAACTCCTTGAAGAAGTTTTGGCAATCTTCAAAATCGGCGTAATGGAACGACATCGTACAGATTTCCAGCACGAAATTGAACATATATTTCTGCCGCTGCATCGGGGTCATCGCGTCGATCGAGTCGAAGGCGTCCTGTTGCAGGATCACAAAGTCGATCAGCTCCGATTTCCAAAAACGGTCGTGGTAGTCGATCGGCACCCCGTCGTCGCCGAGGATGTTGATCTGTTCGGCGGCCTCTTTCCCCCGGCGGACAATGGTCTTGCCCTGCATCACGCGAGCGGCCCAGCCCGGTTCGACGTTTTTGTCGAGGTATTCGACAATTTCGGGGTATTCCAAGTATTTTGAATAGCTGTCCAGCGGGTCGATCGAGGGATAACGCTTGCTGTCGGCCCGTTGTTGGGAGAGGGCGTAGAAACAGCGCGCCGTTTTCTTGGTCGACTCGGTCACCGGCTCCTTCAGGTTCCCCCCGGCCGGAGATACCGTCCCGAGGAAGGTCACCGACCCCGTCTGCCCGTTGTTCAGGTAAACCAAACCGGCGCGCGCATAATAGGTCGAGATGATCGACGAGAGGTCCATCGGGAAGGCATCCTGCCCCGGAAGCTCTTCCAACCGGTTCGACATTTCGCGCAAGGCCTGTGCCCAACGCGAGGTCGAGTCGGCCAAGATCAGCACTTTCAGCCCCATCGCCCGATAGTATTCGCCAATGGCCATGCCGGTATAAACCGAGGCCTCGCGAGCGGCCACGGGCATATTCGAGGTGTTACATATAATAATGGTACGCTCCATGAGTTGTTGCCCGGTGCGCGGGTCGACCAGCTCCGGGAACTCGGTGAAGATTTCGACCACCTCGTTGGCGCGCTCACCGCAGGCGATCATCATCACAATGTCGGCATCGGCCTGTTTGGCAATGGCGTGTTGCAACACCGTTTTCCCCGCACCGAACGGCCCCGGAATAAATCCCGTACCCCCTTCGGCAATCGGGTTGAAGGTGTCGATCGGGCGCACCCCCGTCTCCATCATCTTCGACGGGCGCGGTTTTTCCTTATAGGCCAACACGGCCATTTTGACCGGCCATTTTTGGATCATGGTCACCGGGTGCTCCTTGTCGTCTGTGTCGGTCAGCACGGCCATCGTGTCGGTAATTTGGTAATTACCAGCCGCATTCACGCTTTTGACCGTATAACCGCCCTTGAAAGCAAACGGCACCATGATCTTGTGCGAAAAGCCCTTTTCGTCGACCTCGCCCAACCAGTCGCCGGCCACGACCTTGTCGCCCACAGAAGCGATCGGCTTGAAATCCCACGTGCTGTTGTAGTCCAGCGGATCGGTGCGGGAACCCCGTTCGATGAAGAGGCTCTCCATCTGTGCCAAGTCATTTTGCAGTCCGTCGTAATTGCGCGACAGAAGCCCCGGCCCCAATTCGACCTCTAACATGTGGCCGTCGAACTCGACTTTGTCGCCGATTTTGATGCCTCGGGTGCTGTCGAAGACCTGAATGAAGACCTTGTCGCCGGTCACCTTGATGACCTCGGCCATCAGGCGCAGGTCGCCCTGACAGATGTAACAGATTTCGTTCTGTCCCACCGGGCCGTCGACGGCCACCGTCACCAGGTTCGCCGTGATCCCACTAATTCGCCCTGTTGTTTTCATCTGAATGCTATTATTATTTTTATTTTTAATTTTTCACTCGTTTCGCCCGGTTATCCAGCCCCTCAACAGCATCGACTGCGCGGCTGACGATCGCCCGACCGGTCATTTGGTCGACCAAGCGCAGGAACATTTCGTTGCCGATCTTCGCGTCGAGGCTCATCCAGCGGTGTATGATGTTGATTTTGACGCAATAGGCCAAAATCTTATTCAGGTTGAAATAGTCGAAATCGGTCATCTCGTCCGCCGTCTGCCAGCGCAACAGGTCGAGTTGCCGCTCTTTTTCGACCATATTCTTGTTTTCGAGAATCTGAACCAACGTGTCGATGTAGTCGATCTCGGCCTTCAGCCCGAAATCGGCCGACGAGTTGCGCGCCAGCGCGTCGTTGATCTCGCTCTCGCCGACCAGCTCAGGGGCCACGTCGCGCCCCAACCTCCGCGCGGTATAGGCGGCGCTGATGTTGCGCAGTTGCCGGTCGAAAGCGTACCAGCGGCGGACAAATTCACTGCCCGATTGGGCACAAGCTTCGTAAAAGCGCGTCCACAGGGTGCGCCCGAAAGGCAGGTCGGTGTCGATCGTCTCGTCGATGTCGTTCGATTTGTCCTCTTTGATTCGGTTGCGATAGGCCAAAATCACCGCGCCGATGTAGGGCGGCAACCCCTCGGGTTGTTTCATCTCCTCTTCCAACGCCTCCTTGCTTCGGTTGCCGAGCGGGTTGAAACCACTCTTTTCGTTCCACAGCGAGATGAGGTTGACGATGTCGAAGAAGGTATAAAATTCCCGCAGGTGCTCCCGGTCGGCCTCACAAAGCCCCTCGGCGATTTCATCGCGCAGAGCCACCGCATCGAAGCCTTTGGTGTCGGCGTCGATGGCATACTCGCGAAGCCCCGCGACGAGGTAATAATAGTTACGAGCCATGGTTTAACTCGTTAAGCCTGACCGTAAAGCAGTTCTGCCACTTTGGGGCGCAGGTATTCGCGGAAGAGCGCGTCGAAATCCTCGTCCGTAAAGCTGATGTAATAGCCGCCCGCCTGAGGTGCCACCTTGAAGCCCGATTTTACCCGGTCGTCGGTCTTGACCTCCACCGGTCGGGAGAGTGCCTGAGCGAGCATCTTTTTCAACTCGCGCTGGAACTCCTCTTTCGCGCTTTGGGGCAACATGACATCCAACTGGGTGTCGGTTTGCAGATTGCCTTCCCAATTTTTGCAGATGTTGAGGATCGCCTCCTTCAGGAAAGCCTCGTCCCGGACGGTATCCTGAATCTTCGGGGTGATCTCCCGCGCCGTGACGAGGCTTTGAATCTGCTCCTTGAGCGTGGCGATCACCTGCCGCGAGGCCAGAGCCACCTCCGTCTCGGTGTTCTTCTTCAGCTCTTCGGCACCGCGCCGAGCGTCGTTGAGGATCGACTCGGCCTTTACCTTGGCTTCGTTTACGATCGCGGCCGCTTCGGCTTTGGCCTTTTTCACCAGCTCGTCGGCATCGCTTCGCCCTTTGGAAAGCCCCTCTTCGTAGAGCTTTTGGGTCAGTTTTTGGAGTTTGTCTTGCATTAGTTTTCGTTTTTATATTTTTGTTTTTTCTTTCTTATTGATGCTGGGGACGCAGCAGGTCATTGACCGTTTTGACCGGGTTGAACGTCTCGATCGGAACCTCCACAAAAATCGTGTTCCACCGGGCCATCGCGCCGTTCCACAACCCCGGCAACTCCTGCGCCTTCAGCTCCCGACCGTCTTTCGATTTGGTCGAGATGAAGCCCGTTTGCGGGTCGACATAGCGGGTCAGGTCGTATTTCTCCCCTTTGTAATTGCGCACGCCGCAGACCAAATCGACCGGATTGAAATGGGTCGCCTCTTGCATCAGCCCTTTTTGTTCGGGGGCAATCTGCGACGATTCGGCGATCTGAAGCGACAACGATCCGTCGCTATTCTGCACCCAGAACGGGCCTCCGCCCGGCTCACCCTCGTTTTTGACCATGCCGCACACCCGAATCGGGCGGTCGAGCACACTGCGCAGGATGCGTTCTCGCTCGGCGGTGCTTAGGGTCGGGAAATCGGGTGCCGGTGCCCACGACAGCCGCTCTTGGGCAAAATGAGCCACGTCCTCGGTCGTCGCCTCGTCCCACTCAGCGCGGGCGAGGTAGTGGAAAATGGCCGTTTGCCGTTCAAGCAACAGCCCGGCTAAGGCCTTTTTATAGAGGGTCGTTGTGGGCTTCATCCGGTCGGGGCAAACGTTGTCGATCGTCTTGATGAAGATCAGATCGGCGTCAATATCATTCAGGTTTTCGAGCAACGCTCCGTGTCCGCCCGGCCGAAAGAGGATCGAGCCGTCCTTTTCGCGGAAAGGTTCGTTGTTCAAATCGACGGCGATGGTGTCGGTTTTTGGCTTTTGTTGAGAATAATCAATCCGATAGGTCACGCCAAACTGCCGCTCGTACTCGCCCCTGACCCGGTCGACCAACGCGCGGAAGCCCGCCTCGTGCTCCGGCGAGAGGGTAAAATGAATATGAGCCGTGCCATCGCCCGAAGTGGCGTACAACGCCCCCTCGCAGAGGTGCTCCTCCAAGGCCGTGCGGCTCCCGGCGGGATAGCGATGAAACAAGATCAACGCTTTGGGCGATTTGCCGTACCTAAGTCCCTTTTCTATAATATATTGAACGATCGTCCGCTCGTCTGCTTCGGCAGGCAGAAGCGACATCAATTCGTCGTAAAAGGCAAATTTTTTCAGCTCGTTCAGCGCCGTCCGCACCGCATCGCTCTCCTTGCCGTCGTTCACAAACTCATACATCTCCTTGAACATCCGGCTGGCGGCTCCCGAAGCGGGCACAAATTTCACCACCGCGAGCCTCCGGGCTTCCCGGTCATATACCTCGGCCAACCGATCGGTCTCCTCCGGGGTCAGGCGCGTGATTCCGTCGCCGACCACAGCGGCAGTGACGATGGGCAGGAACGGAAATCCCGTCCGGAAATAGTCAATTTGACGCTCGACAACATCCGGAGTAATCCCTTTCTGTTGCATAAAAGCCGTGTCTTGCGGCTGAAAGTGAAGTTTGGGTGCCATAGTTCGGTCGAAAAAATAGAGCCTAAAAGTACAAAAAATTCGATAGAAAAGCCAGCAGGGCATTTGAAAACCAATAAAAAGTAATTAAAAAATAATTAAAACGTATAAAAATAAACATCTTTATTCCCCTCCGTGAAATACTAAAAACCCTTTCGGCTCAAAAAGCTAAAAGGGTCGAAAAGGGGTATTTCCCAATCGGGCGAAGTCCGAACCCGGCAGTGGGGTGTAGATTATCTTACCCCTGCGAGGTCATCTAACAGGCTGTCCGCCTCGATTTTATCAATAATCCGCTTAACTAAGCGATCCAGCCCGGCATCGGCCCGGTAATCGGCTCCGCAGACGTAACTGACGCGGTTTTCGTCGATCAGCTTCTGCATCCGTTCCTGCTTTTTCTCCCGTTCGTCCGGGTTATAGACCGCGATCGAATGGCCGCCTTTTTCGCGTACCAATTTCATGCAGGGGATGTCGGTCGTTCCGTCTCCGAAATAGATGATGTGTTTGAACGGAACAGGACGCTCCTCCTCGGGCACATATTGGTTGATGCGCTGGCTGTCGAAAACCTCCTCGATGCCCTTGTTGATCTTGAACATGAACTGGGTCTTGTTCGTGTAATTGACCGCCACCCCCGGCCAGACCGCCACTCCGTTAGCATCGTACAGAAACGAGCAGGCATAGATGTGTTTGAACTCCCCGGCGATCGAGGTGCCCTCGATCATCTCCCGGATGCCCGAGGAGTTGATGTAATGTTCGGTGACAATTCCTTTGGCGGCGGCATAGGCGTTGATCCGCCCGAACCACTCCTGCACCCCCTCGAAGAGCCGTATTTTTTGGCCACTGCGGTGAAAATCCTCCCGGCGCACGGGAATTTCGTTGATCTGCGCCTCGCGGATCATGTTCCAGAGGTAGACCAAAATCGGGTCGGCATCCTCGCGGCGCGCCTTTTCGTTGCTCAGCGCCCAAAATTCTTCGTTTTTTTTGCCCACCGACGGGATAAAGTCATACTCCTGCATATTGCCGGGCGACAGTGTCCCGTCAAAATCATAGACCAGCGCAACGGTTATTTTTGTCTTTGCCATAGCTTCGAGTTCAGGCCTTAAAGATAACGATTTTTAATCATATTGGAGCTTCTCAGCGTTCAAAAGACAAGGCTTGCGACCGAGGGAAAAGCACAGTGTACTAAAGGTACACGAGCATTTTCACGAAGGAGCGTAACGCAGTCTTTTGAAATGCTGAGGAACTCCAATAAAAAAAGCCACCCCGGAGAGGAGTGGCTTATAGCAGTAAGCGAACGATATTAATGGATACGCGCGCGCGCTTCGTCCGATACGGTCAATTTTTTCCGTCCTTTGGCGCGACGGGCGGCCAGTACGCGACGTCCGTTCGGAGTCGACATCCGTTCACGGAACCCGTGTTTGTTCACTCGTTTGCGTTGCGACGGCTGAAAAGTTCTTTTCATGGCGTTCTATCTTTATCTTGTTTATTTTTCGATTTCGGTATTTTCCCTGACGGCTGAGCGTTAGGGAGTGCAAATATACGATGGTTTTTTATTTCCGCAAAATTTTTTGCAAAATTAACACGTCCCACGCATTTGAATTTTGGGGTAATGTAAAAAGTAGGTGGAACACGCTGTGAAAATAGAAATTCTGGCTGAAAACCTGTAAAAACCTACCACCCCGTCACTTCGTGCCACCCCTCCTTCGGAGAAGGAGGGGACTTTCTCTGTTGAAGTTTATTAAGAAAAGTATCTCCTCCTTCCCCGAAGGAGGAGCACCTTTGCTGATAAGCAAAGAGGAGGTGGTAGGTCATTATTGCGCCTTTACAGGGTTTTACTCTTTGATAACGAAAAACATTACATACGATATGATATTTTGCCACTGCCACCTCTTTAAAATTTAAATGCGTTGGACGTGAAGCAAACCGACAACGTGTTGTTCATTCAAAAAAAACGATTATCTTTGCACTCCGAAGAGTTTCGGCGGAATATTCCAAACAAGCTCTCCCCAAGTAAATGGTTCAGTGGCCGAGTGGTCAGGCAGAGGTCTGCAAAACCTCGTACAGCGGTTCGAGTCCGCTCTGAACCTCCTCAGGAAAATGTCTTTTGATGCCCCCTAATGTTGCGCGTCAGAAGACATTTTTCATTTGGGGAATAGCTCAAAAATCAGTAATTTTCGGTTTACTTAGGACATTTAAAACGATAACACAATGAAAGGACATCCCAAAGGACTGATCGGTGCGGCGCTCTCCAACATGGGCGAACGCTTCGGTTTTTACATCATGATGGCGATTCTGACGCTCTTTTTGGCGTCGAAATTCGGGCTTACCGATGCCCAAGCGTTAGTCATCTATTCGATTTTCTATGCGCTGATTTATGTGTTGGCTCTGGTGGGCGGGGTGATCGCCGACCGGACACAGCGGTACAAACGGACGATCGTCTGGGGGCTTTTGCTGATGATGACGGGCTATGCCCTGATCGCGATCCCCACCGCCACGCCGGTCTCCCAAATGGGGTTGATGTTGACGCTCACCTGCTTGGGGTTGCTGATCATCGCCTTAGGCAATGGGTTTTTCAAGGGGAATCTACAAGCCGTCGTCGGCCAGATGTACGACGACCCTCGGTACGCCGAAAAACGGGATACCGGCTTTCAGATCTTCTATATGTTCATCAACATCGGCGCGCTGTTCGCCCCGTTTATCGCGGTGGGAATCCGCAACTGGTCGTTGCAATCGCACGGTTTTCTCTACAACGCCGACCTGCCCAAGTATGCCCACCAATTCCTTCAGGGTTCGATCGAGCCGACGGCCATGGGGCGTTTTACGGAGATGGCCAGCGAGGTGAGCCGCACTCCGGTCTCCGACCTGAATGCCTTTGCCGCCGATTACCTGAGTGCCTTTACCACCGGATTTCACTATGCCTTTATTGCGGCGGTTGTGCTGATGGCTGTTTCGCTGATGATCTTCCTTTTTAATCAAAATAAATTGCCCGACCCTTCGACCAAAAAAGCCGTCGAGGCAAACGCGGCCGACGGAACGGCGGCTCCCACGATGGACACGAAAGAGATCAAACAACGGATTTACGCCCTGTTCGCGGTCTTTGCCGTTGTGATTTTCTTCTGGTTCTCCTTCCACCAAAACGGTGCGACACTGACCTATTTTGCCCGCGATTATACCGATTTAAGCCGCATCGACCTCGATTTAGGTTTTACCCGGATTCAGGGTGCAGAGGTCTTCCAGTCGGTCAATCCGGTGTTGGTCGTCCTGCTGACCTTCCCGATCATCGGCCTGTTTGCCGCATTGCGGCGGCGGGGCAAAGAACCTTCGACCCCGCGCAAGATCGCGATCGGTATGGGAATCGCCGCGCTGGCCTATATTCTGATGATGTTGGGTTCGGTGGGGTTGCCCGACGCGGCCGCCCGCGAAGCGATGGGAGGGCTAAGCAACGCGATGCGCGTCACGCCGTGGCTGTTGACCGGAACCTATTTCATTCTGACCATCGCCGAATTGTTTATCAGTCCGCTCGGGCTTTCGTTCGTTTCGAAAGTTGCCCCGCCCCATTTGCAGGGATTGATGCAGGGGTGTTGGTTGGCGGCCACAGCGGTCGGCAACCTGTTGGTGATGGTCGGCGGATTCTTCTACGAGTCGCTCCCGCTTTGGGGAACTTGGCTGGTCTTCGTTTGCGCCTGCGCCCTCTCGATGGGAGCCATGCTGGCTATGGTGAAGTGGCTGGAACGGGTCGCCCGATAGTCTGAATTTGTTCTTTCAGCATAACGCCCCCTCGGTTTAAAAAACCGAGGGGGCGTTATGCTGTTTGGGCTTCATGTATCCTGCGCAGTCACGCCCACCCGCTGTTAGTCGAACAGGTCGCCGTTCGGCGGTTGGGGTTTGTCCTGTTTTTTGGAGTCCTCTTTCAGGGTGACGCGGGAGGCTCCTTTTTCGTCGGAGGCGGTATCGGCAAAGGTCATTTTGCGGCGCAACCACGCCGGACTGCGCTCCAATTCGTCGTAATTAATCGCATTCTCCTCTTGAGCAACCGCTGGAGTTTCTTGGCGTTCGACCACGATATAACCCGAATCGTTGTCGGCGACCACCGTCGAGCGGCCTGCGACTCCCGAACGAGATTGAACGGAGACCACACCCTCCGGACGAGGCCGGGGACGGAACGGTTGTTCGGGTTCGATGACCGGATAGCTCTTTTTCGGCGTTTCGGCAGCGACCGTTTCCGGTGCATCGGCTGTATCCTCGGGCGAAGTCGTTTCTTCGGCCTGCGTTTCAGTCTCCTCCTCGGTTTGGCGTTGGCGGTCGAAACGCTTGGCTCCCGCCTCGCGGGACTCTTCCAAAAAATCCTCGACCGAGCTGTTGTCGTATCCGGTGGCAATGATCGTCACCTTGATTTCGTCGCCCAGCGAATCGTCCTTGCCTGCTCCCCAGATCAAGTCGGCCACATAGCCGGTTTTCTCCTGTACATAATCGGTAATCCGGTAGGTCTCCTCTAAGGTGATTTCTTTGGCTCCCGAAGTGATATTGAGCAGGATATTCCGCGCTCCGGAGATGTCCTGATGGTTCAGCAGGGGCGAAGCCAGCGCGGCGCGCACGGCCTCGTCGGCACGATTTTCTCCACCGGCCTGCGCCGACCCCATCAGAGCCACGCCGCTCTCCTTCATGACGGTTTGCACATCGGCAAAGTCGACGTTGATGTAGCTGTTGCCGGTGATGATCTCGGCGATCCCTTTGGCGGCGGTGGCCAAAATATCGTCGGCCTGACCGAAAGCTTCGGAAAGCACCAATTGGCCGTGCATCTCCAGGATGTTTTCGTTGTTGATGACCAGCAGCGAGTCGACGTATTTGCGAATCTCTTCGATGCCCTCCAACGCCTGATTGAAGCGTTTGCGTCCCTCGGTTTTGAAGGGAATGGTGACGATGGCGATGGTCAAAATGCCCAAATCGCGCGCCGCTTTGGCAATCACCGGAGCCGCGCCGGTACCGGTGCCGCCGCCCATTCCGGCGGTGACAAAGACCATGCGGGTGCCGTGTTTTTGGAAAATTTCGACGATCTGATCGTAACTCTCCTCGGCGGCGGCCCGTCCCCTTTCGGGTTTGTTGCCCGCGCCCAGCCCCTGG
This sequence comes from Rikenellaceae bacterium, assembly GCA_031262465.1. Classification (GTDB taxonomy): domain Bacteria; phylum Bacteroidota; class Bacteroidia; order Bacteroidales; family Rikenellaceae; genus JAJQAW01. Next base: position 26,797 of record JAISHQ010000117.1, on the reverse strand, counting down.
GTCAGCGATTCGCCCAAAACCACCTTGATCGGAATCTGGCTTCGGTTCAGGGCCTGTATATCGGTGTTGCACACCATGAAGCTCACGTCTGTGATGCCGAGGTGATACATGTGGTTGACCGCGTTACTGCCTCCGCCGCCCACGCCGGCAACCATGATGATCGAGGGCGTTGCCTGCGGCAAATGGAAATCAATGATATTTGTCATATAACTTGTTGTTATTCTATGTCTTCGTCAATCACGTCGAACGTGTTGGTCAGCCGCTCTTTGATCCGAAAGAAAAAGCCGCCTTTTTTGGGTTTTTCAACCTCCGGCTCTTCTTCTTCGGGTTCAAAGGGAGGCTCTTTCGCTTCATTCCGACGGGTGTCGGCCAATTCGCTCCAGCGGCGAGGCGATGTTTTGGTCTCCTCCGGATCGGTTTTGGGTTTGGTGCGCTCTTCGAGAGGTTGCCCCGACCGCTGAACCGTCGCCGTGGCCGATTGAACCAACGGGCGCGCCGCCGCTCCACGCGGCTTATCGCCCAGCCCGAGGGCCTTCAACAGCAGGCCCACAGCCACCGAATAGATCGGAGAGTGAACCAATTCGAGGCTCTCATCGGTCACATAAGGGTCGGGGATGGCCACCCGAACGTCGTAACCGGTATGGTTTTTAAACAGCACGTCGATGTTGCGGGTCAGGGCCGTTCCGCCGGTCAGCACAATGCCTGCGCCCAAGCGGTTTTCGTATCCGGCGCGCTTGATCTCGTGGTTGACGCTGTCGATGATGTCCAACAGGCGCGCCTCGATGATCGAGGCCAAGTTGCGGCACGAAATCTCTTTCGGGTCGCGGGCACTCAGCCCCGGAATGGTGATGAATTTGTCGGCCTGTTCCATCGCCCCGACCGCGCCGCCGAATTTGACCTTCAGGCTCTCGACCTTGCGTTCTAAAATGCCGTAGGAACGGATGTCCTTGTTGATGATATTGCCGCCCAGGGGGATGATCCCGGTGTGGCGGATGATGTTGTCGTGGTAGATGCAGAGGCTCGTTGTTCCGCCTCCGATGTCGACCAAGCAGACCCCCAACTCCTTTTCATCGGGGATAAGTACCGCTTCGGCGGCGGCCAACGGGGTCAGCACCCGACCGGAGACTGTAATGTTGTGTTTGGCGAGGGTTTTGTCGACAAGCCCGACAGTCGCCTTATCGCTGGTGACGATGTGGAACGAGGCCTCTAACTTGTTGCCGATCATGCCGACCGGCTCGCGCACGTCCGGTTCGTCGTCCAAGCGGTATTCCTGCGGCAGGATGTGCAGGATGGTTTCGCCCAACGGGAGCTGGATGTTGTTCATACTATCGTTGAGCCGCTGTACGTCGCGCTGGCGCACCTCGCCGTCGTTGTTTTCGATGAAGATATAGCCCGAATGGCGCAGGGTCTTGATGTGCTGGCCGGAGATGCCGACCCACGCTTGACGGATGGAGATGCCTGATTCCTTCTCGATGTTGTCGATGGTCTCTTTCAGTGCCAAAGAGACCTGCTCGATGTTCTTGATCTCGCCCCGGACAATGCCCGACAGTGAGTCGTGTATCGAACAGGAGAGGATTTCGGCCTTTCCGTCCGCCGCCTTCCGCCCCACCAGCGTGACGACTTTCGAAGTCCCGAGGTCTATCGCAACAAAATTTTCGCTTTTCTCCATAAATATATACTTTTCAGCTTCCTTTTTTTTTAAATCGAGCAAACCACTTGCCCCCGGTACCGCAGGTCGATCGTGGCGTATTTGTCCCACCCCTCGTAACGCAGGCCTTTGGTGTAGAACTTCAACAATTTATCCAACTTGGCATCGTATTCGTCCAACCCGCCCAACCGAATGACGCTTCGTCCGAGGCGGGGGATCAGCTCCACTTCGTTATCGGCCAAAACATTGATCTGAACCACCTGATCGCTCCAAAAATCGTCCTGTTGTAGATATTCTACAAAATTAATCAGATTCCATAAGAAAAGGCTCTTTTCGTCCGATTTTTTTTCGGCTTCGGTGGCCCAGGGAATCCTCCCGGCAAATTCAGTGCCGAAAGGGAGTTGCGGCGCGCCGGTGACGATCGGCAGGTCGATGAACCGCGCCGTTTGCAGGGGGATCACCGTGCCGTCTGCGCTCAGGTAGAAGCGGTATCCGTTTTCGGTCTGTACCCGGACGATAGGCTCGCGTTGCTCGACTTCGATGTTCAATTTGCCGTCCATCGAGGCGTAGACCCGCGCGCGAGCAATGGCCGGGCTGGCAAGGATCGCCTGTTCGACCGCTAAGAGGTTGATCGAATCGAGCCTTGCACCGGTCAGGCGCATCCGTTGGTTCACCAAAATCCCGCGAACCGACTCGCGAGTAACCAGCCCCAAGCGGTTGCTATCTTGCACGGTGATGTTCAGTCCCGTGCAGAGGCGGTCGGCGTTTTGGCGCGAACAATAGCCCGCCGCCACGATCAGATAGGCCGCCAAGGCCACCCAAAGCGTCACGTTCAGGGCTATTTTCAACCGTTGATTCATGGGCGAATGGCGTATTTTTCACGCAATTCCTGCGCGATAGGCTCACAAAAGGTGTCGATGTCTCCCGCCCCGAAGGTGACTAACACATCGAGATCGGCCGTCTGGACAAAGGGCAGAATTTCTTCTTTTTGAATCAGGCTGTGGGGCACAGTAATCTGACGGAGAAGCATTTCTGAATTAACCCCCTCGATCGGAAGTTCCCGCGCCGGATAGATCGGCAGGAGCAACACCCGGTCGGCCAGCGAGAGCGAGGCGGCAAATTCCGCCGCGAAATCGCGTGTGCGGGTATAGAGATGAGGCTGAAAAAGCACGGTCAGCGTCCGCCCGGGGAACATTCCCCGGAGCGAGGTAATGGCCGCCCGAAGCTCCTCGGGGTGGTGAGCATAGTCGTCCATGTAGACAATCTGCGGGGTGTTGAGGTAAAAATCGAAGCGGCGCCGAACCCCCCGAAACGAGGCGATCGCCTCCCGAAGCCGGTCGTCGTCAAAGCCTCCGGCACACCAAACCAACGCGGCGGCGGCGATCGTATTTTCCACATTGACCCAGCCCGGAATGCCCGTATGGCAATCGGCCACGACCCGATCGGGGCAGACCAAATCGAACAGAGCGGAGCCGCCCTCAATCATCCGGACGTTTCGGGCGTAAAAATCGCAGGGCGTATCATACCCATAGCGGTAAACCGTCAAACCCTCCTGCGGCAGGTCGATCTCAACGCTATTTTTCAACACCAGCGCCCCGCCGGGCTTGATTTGCGAGGCAAAGGCCGAAAAAGCGGCCCGAACCGAAGCATAATCGCCGTAAATGTCGAGGTGGTCGGCATCGACCGCCGTGATGACCGCCACATCGGGGTAGAGTTGCAGGAAAGAGCGGTCGAACTCGTCGGCCTCGACCGCCAACCGATCGCCGTCGCCCAAGACCAAATTGCTGTCAAAATTTTTGGAGATGCCCCCTAAAAAGGCACTTCCGCCCCCGGTAATCACGCGGTTGAACCAGGCGGTCATGGTGGTCACGGTCGTTTTGCCGTGGGTTCCGGCCACGGCCATCACCCTTTTATCGCGGGCAATCACCCCCAACACCTGCGAGCGTTTAACCAACTCGAAGCCCTCGCGGCGAAACCACACAAGCTCCGTGTGATCGACCGGAATGGCCGGGGTGTAGACCACTAACGTGTGCGATTTATCGCGGAACGGGGTGGGAATCAGCGCCGTGTCGTCGCTGTAATGCACGGCGATCCCCTCGCTCTCTAACTCGCGGGTCAGCGGCGTGGCCGTCCGATCGTACCCGGCGACCAGCTTCCCGGCATGGTGAAAATAGCGGGCAATCGCGCTCATGCCGATGCCGCCGATGCCAACAAAATATACGTGAGAAAATTCCATGAAAACCGTGTCCTTATACCAGAGCAAAGATAGAGATTTCCCGCGTTGATTTTATGCCTCTTAGCGGGCGGAATAGAAAAAGTTATTAACAATGCCTCTGAATGATACGCTCCCCATCTCCTTTTTTGGTTATCTTCGCACAAAACAAAATGAACAAAGCGATAAATATCGGAATTACCGGGGAGAGCGGGTTTATCGGCAGGCGGTTGGTGCTGGGGGTAGGGGTCGAGGCCGATTTCGTGCGCGTCCCTTTCGAGCGGGCGTTTTTCGGCGACCCTGTCGCCCTACACCGCTTTGTGCAGGCGTGTGATGTGGTGGTGCATTTGGCGGCACAGAATCGCCCCTCGGACGATCCGTCCACCTATCAAACAAACATCGACCTGACCGAGCGGTTGATCCGTGCGTTACAGGATGTTGAGGGGCATCCACCTGCCGTCATTTTCGCCTCGTCGATCCGCGAGGGAGAGGCGACGGCTTTTGGGCAGTCGAAAGCGGCGTGCCGTCGCGAGCTGGAGGCGTGGGCCGCCGGATGCGGCGGGCAGTTGCTCACCCTGCGCCTGCCGAACACCTTTGGAGAGGATGCCCGCCCGTTCGACAATTCGTTCATCGCCACCTTTTCCTGCCAATTGCTTCGCGGGATCGCGCCCGTTGTCACCGAGGCGCGCCGGGTGCCGCTGATCCATGTCGACTCGTTGTGTCGGCGGCTGATTCCGCTGATTCGGGAGTGTGCGACGGACGGAAGCAGTCGCATCCGTTGCGAAGCTCTCACGTCGGATTTCTATATGGAAGTGAGCGAAGTGTTGCGGCTGTTAGAGGGCTTCCACCAAGAGTACCGCGCCACGGGTGCCGTGACGACCCCCGCCGACCCTCACCTTGAGGAGCTTCGGAGAACCTTTCTCTCCTACTGCCCAGACTGTTCTTCTACTTTCTTTTATCCTAAAAGAAAGTAGCAAAGAAAAGTTTTCGGCCGGGGTTTCGGAATACTTTTGCCTGCGATTTTGTCTCGCGGCCGAACAAAATTGCAGTTTTGTTCGGCTGGCCGCGGCCAAAATCGGCCAAAAGCATCCCTTTCACCCCACTGCCGAGGTCGGTTCTACGAACCGATGGGATTCCTTGTAGAAATAATAGATTGATGTGAATTGAATTTTCAGGGGGATCACATTCGCCTGTGGGCGAATGCGTCTTGTTTTTCATGTCCCGCCCCAAACTTGTTTGGAGGGCAGGGGACATGGAAAATAAGACGAAGTCCTGAAGGGATGATCGACCTGCCAACACAAGCACAAAAGTTTTCGGTGTCGCCTTTTACAAAAGGCGACGATTTGCGCCGCTTTCTAAAAGCGGCAGTTAAAGGCGTTGAATCAGAAAAATCACTGTACCCGTTCGACGATGTGGGTGCCGACTTCGATGGCCTGGCGGTTGGCGGGGAGGGTTTTGTGGAGGCGTTCGGGCAGTGATTTTTGTAGCCCTTTGAAGGCGTTTTCGAGCGTCACCACCTCGGGGTTGACCTGCAACATGGCTCCGAGGACGATCATGTTGAACGTGCGCGGGTTGCCCATTCGGGCGGCCTGTTGGGTGGCATCGACCTTGTAAATGGCTATGTCGGTGCGTGTTGGCGGGTGGGTGATGCCGTTGGGGTCGTAGATCAGCACCCCACCGGGTTTGACGTGGCACTCGAATTTGTCGAGCGACTGCTGGTTGAGCACGACCACCGTGTCGTAATCCTGCGCTATGGGCGAGCTGATCGGGCTGTCGCTCAGCACGACGGTCACATTGGCCGTGCCGCCGCGCATTTCCGGGCCGTAGGAGGGCATCCAGGTGACCTCCAGCCCCTGCATGATCCCGGAATAGGCCAAAATTTTACCGAGGGACAAGACCCCCTGTCCGCCGAATCCGGCTATGATTATCTCTTGTTTCATTTCCTTTCTTATTTTATGGGAGTTTCTAAAAATTCAAAAGACAAGGCTTGCGACCGAGGCAAAAGCGCAGTGTACTAAACGTACTCGAGCATTTTGCCGAGGGAGCGTAACGCAGTATTTTGGATTTTTAGAAGCTCCCTATGCGTCTTTTAGGTCGCCTAAAGGGTACTCCGGAAACATATTCTCCTCCATCCATTGGTTGGCCGCCACGGGCGAAAGTTTCCACCCCGAGTTGCAGGAGGCCACGATCTCGATGAACGACAACCCCTTGCCAGCCAACGCTTTTTCAAACCCTTTGCGGATCGCCCGCTTGGCTTTGCGCACATTGGCCGCCGAGTTGACCGCCTGCCGGGTGACGTAAGAAACGCCGTCGAGGTGGGCGATCATGTCCGAGATTTTGAACGGATAGCCGTGCAGGTCGACCCGTCGGCCGTTGGGCGTGGTGGCTGTTTTCATGCCGATCAGCGTGGTCGGAGCCATTTGGCCGCCCGTCATCCCGTAAATGGCGTTGTTGATGTAGATGATCGCGATGTTTTCGCCCCGGTTGCAGGCCTGAATGGTCTCGCCGGTTCCGATGGCGGCCAAGTCGCCGTCGCCCTGATAGGTGAAGACCATCTTGTCCGGATTGGTTCGTTTGATCCCCGTGGCCACAGCGGCGGCACGACCGTGAGCGGCTTGTGCCCAGTCGATGTCGATGTAGTTGTAGGCGAAGACCGAACACCCCACCGGCGAGATGCCGATCGCGCGGTCGGCAATGCCCAACTCGTCGATCACCTCGGCGACCAATTTATGAACTGTCCCGTGGCTACATCCGGGGCAATAGTGCATCGTGTTGTCGGTCATCAACGCCGGCTTCCGGTAAACCAAGTTTTCCGGCTTTATTTCTACGGTATTTTGCGCAATCATAAGCTAAATTTCTCTTTGAGCGCGTTGTACACATCGCTCGGTGAATGAACCACGCCGCCCATGCGCCCATAGTGGTAAACGGGGATGCGCTCGGCGGCGGCCATTTTGACATCCCAAACCAACTGCCCGGCACTCATCTCGACGGCCAACATCCCTTTGACTCGTTTAGAAAGCTCCTGAAGGGGCTTTTCGGGGAAGGGGAAGAGGGTGATCGGGCGCAACAGCCCCACTTTCAACCCATCCTGCCGAGCCATTTCGACCACTTTTTGGCAGATGCGCGCCGAAGAGCCATAAGCCACCAAGACATAGTCGGCATCGTCGCACTGGGTCTCTTGGTATCGGGTTTCATGCTCGCGCACCTTGTCGTATTTGGCCTGAAGGTGTTGGTTGAACTGCTCCTGTCGGGCCGGGTCAAGCTCCACGGAGGTCACGATGTTGCGCCCCCGGTTTTTCTTGCCGGTCAGCGCCCATTCGCCAAAATTGTCCAAGATATGTTCCTCGGTCCAACGCGGTTTGAAGGGGCTGAGGGTCACTTTTTCCATCATCTGCCCGATCACGCCGTCGCTCAGGATCATCACCGGGTTGCGGTAACGGAAGGCCAGATCGAAGGCCAAGTCGACAAAGTCGTTGGTCTCCTGCACCGAATAGGGGGCCAGCACAATTTGGTTGAAATCGCCGTGGCCGCTCGCTTTGGTGGCCTGAAAATAGTCGCATTGCGACCCTTGGATCGTCCCCAATCCGGGGCCTCCGCGCGAAACGTTGACCACCACGCAGGGTAACTGCGCACCGGCCAAGTAGCTGATACCCTCACTCATCAGGCTGATGCCCGGGCTGGAGGAGGAGATCATCACCTTTTTGCCGGTCGATGCCGCGCCATATACCATGTTGATCGCGGCCACTTCGCTCTCGGCCTGCAAGACAACCATGCCGGTCTCGTTCCACGGCTCGCGTTCGGTCAGGGTTTCGAGCACCTCGCTCTGCGGGGTAATCGGATAGCCGAAATAGGCATCGCACCCACAACGGATGGCCGCCTCGGCAAGGGCCTCGTTCCCTTTCATTAATCTTACGTCTTCTTCCATATTCCTATTTTTATGGAGTTTCTACAAGTTCAAAAGACAAGGCTTGCGACCGAAGAAAAAGCGCAGTGTACAAAGGTACTCGAGCATTTTTCAGAGGGAGCGTAACGCAGTATTTTGGGCTTGTAGGAGCTCCATTAAAGTTTTTGTCGATACACTGTAATACAACTGTCCGGACACACCACCGCGCAATTGGCGCAACCGATGCACTCGTCCGGCTTTTCCATGTACAAGTAATTGTATCCCTTGGCGTTGACATCGCGATTCAGCGCAATTGCCTGCGTGGGGCAATTGACCACGCAAACGTTGCAACCCTTGCAACGCTCGATGTCGACCACGATCGTTCCCTTGATTTTAGCCATAGCTGATTTATTCCTTTATAAGCGGCAAATTTAGGCATTTTTCCTTGATCCTGAAAAGGATTTTTTATGAAGTCGTTCTAAACTTCTTTCGTTTGCCACTTAGCCCGTTTTAAATAGAGGTACGAAAAGAGGAACAGAAAGCCCCCATAGACGTGTTCCGAACTCCAACAGACGGCCACATTGGCACTTTTGTAGACCACCACATAGCCGACAAAGACCATATAGATACACAGCGTGGCGATCTCGATCCACATCGCCTGCCGGGTGTTGCCCGTGCCCGCAATGGCGTTGAAATAGACAAATCCCGGCGTGGAGAGCAGGTAAGCGGAGGCCATCACCCACAGTGAGGGGACAGAGGCCGCGATCAGCTCCCAATTGTTGGTGTAAACCCGCAGGACATAGCCCGGAATCACCGCCATCAACACGAGCAGAGGCAGGACGCACAGGTAGCTGAATTTGGCGCATTTCCAAACAGTTGGAAGTACCTGTTTCGTACTCCCGGCCCCCATGAGATTGCCCACAAGCGTGTTGGTGGTCGAGGCAAAGGCATTGACCGTAAGGAAGATGACCGACGAGAGGCTCCGCACCAAGTTGGTGACGGCTAAGGGGCGTTCGCCCTGATGTTCGATGGCCAAAAAGAAGATAAACCAAGTGCCTACGGCCAAAAATTGCTGGATCATCATAAAGCCCGAAAGACCGAGCATCTGCCCCAAAAGTTTAGGTCGAAAGCCCGCCCACGAAAAGAGCTTGTATCGTCGCCAATCGAGCCGGAAGCGGGTGTAGAGGATGTAAAAGAGCATCGAAACCCCCTCGGCAAAGGTCGAGGCAATAGCCGCCCCGGCGATGCCCATCCGGGGGAAACCGAACCGCCCGAAGATCAGGGCGTAGTTCAGCGCGACGTTGCTCAGCACCATGACGACCGAATTGAGGGTCATGATCCGCGTGTTGGTCGTCCCGACGTAAAAGGCGCGGAACATCATCGAGACAAAGGCAAACAGCAACCCCCAAATTCGCCAGTCGAGGTAACGGACCGTCGCCCGGAAGATCGCCTCGGACTGGATCGTCCGCTCCAACAAGCTGGGGGCAAAGGCTTTGGAGAGGGCGATCATCGCCCCGGCAATCACCACCGAGAAAATCAGGCCCTGTTGCAGGATCGCGCCGATCTTCCCCAACCGTCGCTCGCCGTTGCGCCGGGCAATCATGATCTGCGCCCCAATGCTGAAGCCGATGCCCACCACAAACAAGGCGGTGAAAAAGACACCGCCCAAAGCCGATGCCCCCAACTCCACCTCGCCGACCCGCCCCAAAAAGGCCGTGTCCGTCAACCCGATCAGGTACTCCATCAACAGGCTGATGAGGATCGGATAGGCAATCGTTCCTATTTTTTTGTAACTGACTTCCATCGTTTTTCTCCCGCAAAGGGAGTGCAAAGGTAATGAATCTATGCTATTTTTGGTTACTTTTAGGACAAGGCCAAAAGTAACAAAGAAATAAGTAGATATTTAAACAAATTTTAAAAACGAGCGTTCGTTTTTAACAAAAAATCGTATCTTTGGTCTCTGAATAAAAAAAACTGAACGATATGAGTGAAAAAGACAACGCGCCGGTTTCCCTGCCGGAGAACGCTTACCGGGAGCTTCGCCCGGGCGAAGAGTATAAACCCATTTTGGCCGACAAACCTGCTCCGAAGGAGGTTACGGCCTATTCGGTGACCTTTGGGCTGGTGATGGCCATTGTTTTTTCGGCGGCGGCGGCCTATCTCGGCTTGCGCGTGGGGCAGGTCTTTGAGGCGGCGATCCCGATCGCTATCATCACGATCGGCGTGGGCAATATGTTGGGCAAGAGGAATATGCTGGGGCAGAATGTGATCGTTCAATCCATCGGAGCCTCGTCTGGGGCCATTGTGGCCGGAGCTATTTTTACCCTGCCCGCGTTGTATATCCTCGGCTTAGAGGCGCAATTTTATCAGGTCTTTTTGGCCTCGCTGTTGGGCGGTTTTTTGGGAATCGTTTTGCTGATCCCGTTCCGGAGCTATTTTGTGAAGGGGATGCACGGCAAATTTCCCTTTCCGGAGGCCACGGCGACGACCGAGGTGCTGGTCTCCGGCGAGAAAAAGGGCGGGCAGGCCAAACTGCTGGCTATCAGCGGCGTGATCGGCGGACTGTACGATTTTATTATCGGCACTTTCGGCTGGTGGACGGAGACCATTTCGACCCGCGTCGTGGGCTGGGGCGCGGCGGTGGCCGACCAATTTAAAGTGGTCTTCAAAATCAACACCGGGGCCGCCGTGTTGGGTTTGGGCTATATCGTCGGACTGAAATACGCGGCCATTATCTGCGCCGGATCGTTCACCGTTTGGTTCGTGCTGATTCCGTTTTTGAGCCATTTTGCGCCGGGTCAGACCATCGCCATCGGCGAGGGGGTTACCGCGCTGATGGGGCAAATGTCGCCCGAGGAACTGTTTACCAACTACGCCCGCCACATCGGGATCGGCGGAATTGCGATGGCCGGGCTGATCGGGATCGTCCGCTCGTCGAAGATCATCCGCGACGCACTGCGCTTGGCCGTCAGCGAGTTGACGGGCAAAAAACAAAAGAGCGAAGGTACCGTGCCTCGCACCGGGCGCGATTTGTCGATGAAATTGATCTTGAGCGTCCTCATTGCCTCGTTACTGACCACCTTTGTTTTCTTCCAATTCGGGGTGTTGGGCAATTGGTGGCAGTCGGTAATTGCCATTGCGATTGTCTTCGTGGTCTCCTTCCTCTTTACGACGGTGGCGGCCAACGCGATCGCCATTGTGGGCACCAATCCCGTCTCGGGCATGACGCTGATGACCCTGATCCTCAGCTCACTGGTGCTGGTCAGCGCCGGGCTGAGCGGTACCCGGGGAATGACGGCGGCGATGGTGATCGGCGGCGTGGTCTGCACGGCTCTGTCGATGGCCGGAGCGTTTATCTCCGACCTGAAAATCGGTTATTGGATCGGCTCGACACCGGCCAAACAGCAGGGGTGGAAATTTTTGGGCACCTTTGTCTCGGCGGCGACCGTGGCCGGGGTGATGATCCTCCTCAATAAGACTTATGGTTTTGTGGGCGACGGCGCGCTGGCCGCTCCGCAGGCCAACGCCATGGCGGCGGTCATCAAACCGCTGATGGAGGGCGGCTCGACCCCGTGGATGCTCTACTTTGCCGGTGCGGCGATGGCGCTGATCCTCACCATGATCGGCGTTCCGGCGCTGGCTTTTGCGTTGGGGATGTTTATCCCGTTGGAACTCAACACCCCCCTGTTGGTCGGCGGGCTGATAAGCTGGTACGTCTCGACCCGCAGCAAGGACGAAAATGTGAACAAGACCCGGCGAGATCGGGGTACGCTGATTGCATCCGGTTTCATTGCCGGTGGGGCGTTGATGGGCGTGGTGAGCGCGCTGTTGAAGTACTTTGGCGCGGATTGGTTTGCCGTCCGGTGGGAGAGCACCGTGGGGGCGCAGGCCTTGTCGGCGGGGATGTACGTCCTGTTGGTCGGCTATTTTATGTGGGATTCGATGCGAAAAAAGAGAGGCCTGAAGGCCGAATAAAAGCGAAAAATATGAACCTGATTGACCGTTTTTTGAAATACGTATCGTTTGATACCCAGAGCGATCCGTCGAGCGAGAGCTATCCCTCGACCGCCAAGCAGTTGACCCTGTTGAACTACCTTGTCGAGGAGATGACCGCGATCGGCCTGACCGAAGTCGCGATCGACGAGCACGGTTACGCCACGGGCACCGTTCCGGCCACGCCGGGTTACGAGGCGCGCCCCGTGATCGGCTTCATCGCCCACGTCGACACCAGCCCCGACCTCTCGGGCAAGGACGTAAAACCGCAGATCATCACCGATTACGACGGGAGCGATATTCCACTGAATGAGGAAGTTACCATGCGCGTGGCCGACTTTCCGGAGCTGTTGCTCTTCAAGGGGCAGACGCTCATTACCACCGACGGGACGACCCTCCTCGGGGCCGACGACAAGGCAGGCGTTGCCGAGATTCTGACGGCGGCGGAGTACCTGATTGCCCATCCGGAGGTGCCCCACGGCAAGATACGGGTCGGCTTCACGCCCGACGAGGAGATTGGCCGGGGGGTCGACTTCTTCGATGTCCCGCGTTTCGGGGCGCAATTTGCCTATACGGTCGACGGCGGTTTCGAGGGCGAGCTTGAATTTGAGAACTTCAACGCCGCCGCCGCCAAGATCACCATTCAGGGGCGCAACATCCACCCCGGCTATGCCAAAGGCAAGATGATTAACGCTTTACAGGTCGCCCACGACATCCACGCCCTGTTGCCTGCCGCCGAACGGCCCGAACATACCGAGGGGTACGAGGGCTTTTATCACCTGATCGCCGTCAACGGCACGGTCGAAAAGGCCATGATGGAGTACATCATCCGCGACCACGACCGCGCGCTGTTCGAGCAGAAAAAAGCGGCGATGCAGGAAGCCGTCGGGCGCATCGCCACCCGATACGGCGAGGGGGTCGTGACACTCGCGCTGACCGACCAATATTACAATATGCGCGAGCAGGTCGAGCCTTTCCCCGAAGTAATTTCGATCGCCAAACAGGCCATGGAGGAGGCGGGAGTGGTCCCGATCATTCAACCCATCCGCGGCGGAACCGACGGCGCACGCCTCTCCTACATGGGGCTTCCCTGCCCGAACCTCTTCGCCGGCGGGATGAATTTTCACGGCAAATTCGAGTTCTGCTCCCTCCAATCCATGGAAAAAGCCGTCCAAACCATCCTCCGCATCGCCCAACTGTGGGCACGATGAAAATTAGATAATTATGAATTATTAATTATGAATTATGGCTTCGCCATGCAAAAAACAAGGAATGGACGAGCAAAGAAATAATTCATAATTCCTAATTCATAATTCCCTCCATTCCCCAAACTCGGCATGAAGATTGAAATACAACCAATACAGGTATTTAATAAAAGTATTCATTAAAACTTATTTCATTATGTATTGGTTGTGGTATATTTTGATCGGTTTGGCGGCCGGATGGATCGGCGGACTGATCGTAAAGGGTTCCGGATCGGGTTGGTTGTTGAATCTGGTCATCGGTGTGATCGGTAGTTTGCTGGGTGGCTGGCTATTCAGCCTCTTGGGCTTCTCCGCTTCGGGGATGTTAGGAAGCCTCATTACCGCCGTTGTTGGTGCTGTGGTGTTGTTGCTGATCGTGGGCTTCTTTACGCGACGCAAATAGCTGGGAGGTCGAACACGACGAAAAAAATCCCGACCAAACATTGGCCGGGATTTTTTTGTGCGACAAAGTTTAAAAGTTCCATACAGAAAAAAGATTACAGGATGCCCGATCGGGCCTCTTTTTTTTTTGTCTCAATGAAAAAAACTGCCCAAATAGTTTTGCAACTAAGAAAATAGTTGTAACTTTGTTGAAACAAGAGCGGAAAATGCCAAACAAGAGCAAAAAATACAGAATAAACCTTTAACCACGTGAATCCCATGAAAAAACTACTCGTTATTCTTTTTGCCTCTACCTTGATGGCCTGTGGTCGGGGAGGTGGCGCGGGCGGCGGCGTGATCGTCTTCGACTACAAAACCAACTATCCGGCCAGCGATTTGACCCTTGCGGACGTTGCCGATGTCGAATTTATCCCGATCGGTACATCGGACGATTTTTTGATGTCGGGAATAACGAATGCCAAGGCCGGAGAGGCTTATGTGTCGGATCAATTCGTGATCTACAAAGACAATAACCAAGGCCAACTCTATGTATTCGACCGGCAGGGCAACCCGATCCGAAAAATTGGACAAAAAGGAAGAGGCCCCGGGGAGTATCTTTGGATTCAACACTTTGTCGGGGTCGACGAGGCTTCGGACGAGGTTTATATTTACGATGGAATGCTCGATAACCTGTTGGTATATAGCCTGACCGGTGAATTTAAACGCGATTTCAAGATCGAATCCAACGCTTATCTCGGAGGGATGCAGTTGCTGAACGACGAGGAGATCATCTGCTTCGACCAAATGGGGTACGAGGGATTCTTTACCGTTTCGCGGCAGGACGGGAAAATCGTCCGCAAATTCCCGATCGACTTAATCCCTTACGCTCACGATCCGGATGGCCGAATGGCCTATCCCAACCTCTTTGCCAACAAGAACGGCATGACGCTTTTCGATCTTCGCACCGACACGATCTACCGGATGACCAACGAGGGCGAAATGATCCCGACCCTTGTCGACATCACCAAATACCCCTCGCCCAGCGAGTTGTATGGCCCTGACAACGCCCAATTCCTGCCGCTGTTCGAGACCGAACGATACATCATGGGCAATATCCTCACTATGCCGTGGATCACGCCGGATGTGAAGGGAAAGAATTATGTGTACGACAAACAGAAAGGGCGGTGGTTCACCCTTGCCGGAGAGGACTCTTTTTCAATCAGAGAGCTTGGCATGGCGAAATTGGGCATCGGGGCGATCAACGGACAGCTCAACATTGAGCGATGTGCCCGGACGTTGAACCCTGGCTATGCAACAATCCTGCTCCAGCCGGGAAACCTGCTCGAAAACCGCGACAAATGGGAGTCGAAAGAGCTGGAAGCCGTGCTCAAAGGGGTCACCGAGAATGACAATCCGATATTAATGTTAATAACTTTCAAATAATACCGAACATGAAACACCGCAGACACAGCGAACCCCGGCAGGAACTTACGCGCGCCGAATTGGAGGTGATGCAAATTCTTTGGCGCAAGGAAAAAGCCTTTGTGAGTGACATTCTCGACGAGATGGCCGAGCCGAAACCCGCCTACAACACCGTTTCGACCATTGTGCGCATTTTGGAGAAAAAAGGCGTTGTCTCCTACGAGGCCTTTGGCAAAAGCCACCGCTATTACCCGCTGATTAGCCGCGAGGAGTACACCCAAACCCTGATGCAGAACGTGGTCGGCAATTTTTTCGACCACTCGGTCACGCAAATGTTCTCCTTTTTGGCCGAGCGGGAAAATCTTTCGACCCGCGAGATTGAGGAGATTGTGGCTATAGCCAAGCAGGCTATTGAGTCCAAGAAGTAAGAGGAATCCCCTAAAAATAGGAAACCATGAACCTGCCTTATATCATAGAGGTGCAAATTTGCATCGCCCTGTTTTGGGTGGTTTACCGGCTGTTTATGCGCCGGAGTAACGCTTTTGGCCACAACCGCGCCTACCTGTTGGGGGCGGTGGCGTTGGCGTTTATCCTCCCCGCGCTGTCGATCCCGGTTTGGCCGGCCCCGGAACCCGTTCCGGTCGAACTGTTCGATCTCGGTGCATGGCAAGATTACTTGGATTTTGTCCCCGAAACCCCGATGCCCGAAACCCCCGCCGCGCCCCATTGGGAGGCTATCGCGCTGTGGGTCTACCTCTTGGGGGTGGCAATCCTTTTGGGTGGCGTTGCGCGCCACGTGCTGAGGATGCGCCGCACGGTGCGGCGTGCCGAGGCTGTCGAGCAGGCAGGCGTGAAGATCGTTTGCCACGAGACGGTGAAATCGCCCTATTCCTTTTTCCGTTACATTTTCATCAACCCTGCGCCGACCCCCGACAACGACGGCCTTTCCCGGATCGTGGCCCACGAAATGGCCCACATCCGCCTCGGACACAGTTACGATTCGCTTTTTGTTCAGGGGGTGTTGATCCTCTTTTGGTGGAACCCGTTTGTGTGGCTCTGGTGCCGCTCGCTCAAAGAGGTTCATGAATACCAGGCCGACGCGGCGGTGCTCGATTTGGGGGTCGACACCAAACAATACATCACCCTTTTAATCGGAACCTTGGCCGACATTCATCCGGAGTTTGTCAGCGGGTTCAGTTACTCGCTCCTTAAAAACCGGTTGCTTATGATGACACGAACCAACACTCGCCGATCGAAATACCGGATCGCGCTGGCCCTGCCGACTTGCGCCCTGCTGATGACGCTCTTCTCGTTCACCGCCCAAAGCGCACCCCAACCCGCACCCCAAAGCGCACCCCAGACGTTCCCCGGCGAACAGGCCAATCCACCGCAAACTCAAACGTTCATGACCTCGCAAGAGGCGCCGAAAGGAGAACCCTTAATCATTGTCAATGGCGATAAATGGAAAAAAGGAGCTGGCTCGTTTAAAGTCAATAACGTGGAGACGTGGGTCGGGTTAAACCCCGAAAACGCCACCGCAACGTATGGCTCGGAGGGAGAAAACGGTGCGTACTTGATAACCACTTTCGGCGATGGAGCGGAGGAAGACCCCACTCTTGTGCTCGAATATGAAGAAGACACACAACAGGGTGTTGTAACGATGGCCGCAATGATGCTTATAAGAGAGGGAACGCCTCTATATTTCCTTGATGGAGAAAGGATTACGGATTTAAACCTCCTTCCGAATAACTACGCGAGCGTCACGGTATTAAAGAAAGAGAAAGCGATCGAACGCTATGGCGAGGAGGGAAAATACGGCGCAATCCTCTACACCTCCCGTGGCCAAACAATACCTCAGCCCGCCGCTCCCGCTCAGCTCACGGTCTCGGCCTCGGCCTCGGCCACGGATGAAGTGCCGGAAGGAGACCCGTTGCTTTTCATCGACGGCGAAAAAAGGGATATAGGAACTACCGATCTTACGCAACTGGATATAACGAGTGTCTCTGTCATAAAAAACAAAAGCATTCTCGAGGTCTATTATGGCGAGGAGGGGAAAAACGGGGTGGTACTGATAACGACTCGCCAGGATGACACGGACCCCTCGTTGCCGAGTGTCATCGTGCGAAAATCCGCGACACCCCAGCCCGCCGCTCCCGCTCAGCCCACGGCCTCGGCAGAAAGTATAAAAGGTAGGCTGGTGGTTGTCGATGGCGTGAAAATGGAACAGGGACAGGGCTTAAATATTCTTCCTGATAGTGTAGAGAGTATCTCTTTTTTAAGAAAAGAAAGCGCCACCGAAATTTATGGCGAGGAGGGTAAAAACGGGGCGATCCTTATTACCACCCGCAAGCATAAAACGGAGCAAGATGCCCCCTCAGAGGTTGTTGTCGTCGGAGCTGGACAGCGGAAGAAACCCGCTGGTACGGAGAACGATACTCGCTCTTGGTTCTTCACGCAGTCGACCCTTGAGCCGGATTCGATGATACGTCCCGCGACACCCCTGCCTGTCCTGTCGATGGCTTCGACAGAGAAGCCGGAAGGCCCTCTGCTGGTCTTTGTCGACGGTGTAGAGATGGAACAGGGCTTCGATCCCAATTCAATCGACATCAGTACGGTTGAATCAATCAGGGTCGTAACAGCCGAAGGTGCCCTTGAAACCTTCGGCGAAAAAGGAAGATACGGAGCGATTCATGTTTTTACAAAAAAGAGCAATTTGAGCCGCCTTCAAAAAGCGGCAATTGCGGCTGAAACGCGGCAGTCAGAGGCGGGAACTATTCAATAACAGACACTGCCTCTCGATATTCCGGATCAAACGGTAACAGGTAATAGACTGCCGCATTGCCCTCCAGCGGGGTATTTCGCCCGACAAAGGAGCGGAGGTAGGCCGTCAGCTCGTCGCGGGCGGTGGCCAACTCGTCCCCTTTGGGGTGCACGCCCTGCTGGGCGGCATAGCGCACCAGGCCGTCGAACATCCCGGTGTCGGCATCGAAATAGGCGGTCAGTTCCGGGAGCGTTTGGATGGCGCTGAGTGCCTCGCGGTGCTGGTCGGTGTAGCGTGTGGCGTATTGAAAGAGGATGTTGCGGTTGACGACCTGAACCAGATAGGGGTTCTGCGCCGTGGTATCCAACGGGACAAAAACGTCCGGCATAATCCCGCCGCCGCCGTAGAGCGTCTTGCCCCCGGGGGTGGTAAATTTCAGCGAATCGGCAAAGCGGATGCTGTCGGCAGAGAAAAGTTCCGAGTGCTCGAAACGGTCGCGCAGGTCGTTCTGATAGGCCTCAATGCCCTGTTCGTAAGGCTTTTGGATGCTTCGCCCCACGGGGGTATAATAGCGGGCAATGGTGAGCCGCAGGGCCGAACCGTCGCCCAATTCGATCTGCTCCTGCACCAACCCCTTGCCGAACGAACGGCGGCCGATGATCGTCCCCCGGTCGTTGTCCTGCAAAGCTCCGGCGACAATCTCGCTGGCCGAGGCCGTCCCCTCGTCGATCAAAACGATCGGATAGATGTCCTGAAAAACGCCGCGACCGTTGCTGAACTGCTCGTTGCGGCGGCTCGCCCACCCCTCGGTGTAGACGATCAGCGCATCGGCGGGCAGAAATTCGTTGGCGATGTAGATCGCCTGATCCAACAGCCCGCCCGAATTGCCGCGCAGGTCGATGATAAAATACTTCATCCCCTCGGCTTTGAGCCGTGCGCCGGCCTCGACAATCTCCTGATGCGAGGTGCGCGAGAAGAGCGACAGGCGCACATAACCCACCTCCGAGCCGGCCATAAAGCCCGCGTCGACGCTATGGATCGGGATTACGCCCCGGATGACGGTGATCGGCAACAGCCCGTCGACCCCCTGCCGTTCGATGCCTAAGCGAACCTCGGTGCCGCGCGGCCCGCGCAAGCGACCGACGATGCTGTCCTGCGGGATCGACCGACCGGCCACAATCGAATCGTTGATGGTCAGGATGCGGTCGCCTGCGCGGATGCCTGCCCGATCGCTGGGGCCTGAGCCGATGACGGTAATGATTCGTACTGTGTCGTTCAACATATTGAATGTCACCCCAATGCCGTCGAAATGGCCGTCGATCGACTCGTTGACTTGCGCCAACTCGTCGGCCGGGATGTAGGCCGAATGGGGGTCGAGGCTCTCCAAAATCGTCGGAATAACCAACTCTTCGATCGAATCCAGGTGCGGCTCGTCGACATATTGGCCGTAAATGAGCGTCAACACCTGATCCAACTTGTCTGTGGTCAACCCGGCCATCGGCGGGGTAAACGACTGTCTCCCATCGTATTGCACCGGTCTGGGCAGGCGTTGCCCCAACAAAATGCCAGCCACCACCGCCACCGCGACGACGATCGGTGCCCAAATATTTCGTTTTGAATTGCGATATTCCATCGGATTGTCTAATTTTGCTCAAAGGTAGGAAAAACCTTGCACTCTCGCATGAAATACCCCAAAGTTTCGATCATCACCGTCACCTACAACGCCGCAGAGGCGTTGCGTGTCACGCTGGACAACATCCTCCGGAGCAACCTGTCGGCATTGGAAGTGCTGGTCATCGACGGAGCCTCGACCGACCACACGGCCTCTGTGGTTCAGGCCTTTGGCGACCGAGTGCGCTTTGTCAGCGAGCCGGATAGCGGCATTTACGAGGCGATGAACAAAGGCCTGCGCGGTGCCACGGGCGAGTATGTTTGGTTTATCAACGCGGGCGACCTCATCCACCAGCCCGAAACCATCACCCGGATTTTCGATAGTGCCTCCGAGCTGGCCGATATTTACTATGGCGAGACGCTGATCCGTTCCGAGCAGGGGCAAGCGTTGGGTCTGCGCAAAAAGCAGTTGCCCGAGGCGATGACGTGGAAGAGCTTCCGCCGGGGCATGGTGGTGTGCCACCAGTCGATCCTCGTGCGCCGGGCAATCGCCCCGCAGTACGACCAGAAATACCGCTATGCCGCTGATGTAGAATGGGTTCTACTCGCCCTGCAACGGGCAAAAACCATCGTCAACACCCACACTATCCTCTCCGAATTTGTCACCGGCGGCACCTCGACCGTCCACCGAAAAGCCAGCTTGCGCGAACGATACGCCATCATGAAACACCACTTCGGCACCCTCCCCACCACCTGGGCACACCTGCGCTTCCTCCTCGACGCCCTAAAACCCGCCTATCGCAGGCGACCAGAATAATTGGCTTTCCCCGCCTCGAACTGCCGCTTTTAGAAAGCGTCTTGCCTACCACCTCCCCCTCGCCTATCGGCTCGGGTACTCCTCCTTCGGGGAAGGAGGAGACTTCTTTATCTCCCCTCCCCCCCTTAAAATCCCCTCCTTCAGGAAGGAGGGGTGCCCAACGGGCGGGGTGGTAGGTCTAAGAACAGTCAAAGGCTAAAAAAAGCCGAAGAATCCGTGGGACTCTTCGGCTTGCTTGGACATTGAATGTCTGTGCCTTAAATGATATGCTCTAACTCGTCGATGCTTCGGCGGATGACGGCTTCGGGCAGGTCGTAGTCGACCAGATTGCCTTGGTTGAAGAGGTCGTAGGCCGTCATGTCGATCAGGCCGTGGCCAGAAAGGTTGAACAGGATCGTTTTCTGAACGCCCTCCTCTTTGGCTTGGTTGGCCTCGCGGATGGCCGAGGCGATGGCGTGGCACGACTCGGGCGCGGGGATAATCCCTTCGGTCTGCGCAAAGAGGGTGCCTGCGCGGAACGACTCCAATTGCGGGATGTCGACTGCTTCCAAGAATCCGTCCTTTTTCAGCTGGCTGACGATCGTGCCTGCCCCGTGGTAACGCAACCCACCGGCGTGGATGTTGGCCGGTGCGAAGTTATGCCCGAGGGTGTACATGGGCAACAGCGGCGTGTACCCCGCTTCGTCGCCGAAGTCGTATTGGAAGATGCCTCGCGTCAATTTCGGGCACGACGACGGTTCCGCCGCGATGAAACGGGTTTTCTTCCCCTTTTTGAGCGTGTGGCGCATGAAGGGATAGGCGATGCCGGAGAAATTCGACCCGCCGCCAAAACAGCCGATGATGATGTCGGGGTATTCTCCAGCGATCTCCATCTGTTTTTCGGCCTCCAGCCCGATGACCGTCTGGTGCAGGGCGACGTGGTTCAACACGCTCCCCAAGGTGTATTTGCAATTGGGCGTTTGCAGAGCCAGCTCGATGGCTTCCGAAATGGCGATCCCCAGACTGCCGCTGTGGTTCGGCGTGTCGGTGAGCACTTTGCGCCCGGCTTTGGTCGACATACTCGGCGAGGCGATCACCTGCGCCCCAAAGGTTTGCATGATCGAGCGGCGATAAGGCTTCTGTTCGTAGCTGATCCGCACCATATAAACCGCCAAATCCAACCCGAAGGCCTTGCTGGCGTAGGAGAGAGCCGCGCCCCATTGCCCGGCACCGGTTTCGGTGGTGATGTTGGTGATTCCCTGCTCCTTGCAATAGTAGGCCTGAGCCAGCGCGGAGTTCAGTTTGTGCGACCCGACCGGGCTGACGCTCTCGTTCTTGAAGTAGATATGCGCTGGGGTGTCGAGTGCTTTTTCCAGCTCGGTGGCACGTACCAGCGGGGTACTGCGGTATTTTTTGTACTGATCCCGAACAGGTTCCGGGATTTCAAACCAACTGTCGGTCTGGTTCAACTCCTGCCGGCTGACCTCCTCGGCGAAGATCGGAAACAGGTCTTCGGGTTTCAGGGGCTGTTTGGTGCCCGGGTTGAGGATCGGCATCGGTTTGTTGACCATATCGGGTACAATGTTGTACCAAGCCGTCGGTATCTCCTTCTCACTCAAAAAAATCCTTCTCTTCTTGTCGCTCATGATAGTAGTTTTTGTTTGATTATTAGGCAGTTTTTTAACCCTTCGTTTTATTTTTAGTGGGATTGTTACAAATATACGGATTATTTTGAAACCTGTTCTTCCATCAAGGAAATATCGGTTTTTTCTTCTACTTTCTTTTTCATTTTTCAGGAATAACAGATTAATGCAGATTATTTTTTCAGGGCGATCACATTCGCCCGCAGGGTGAATGCGTCTTGTTTTTCATGTCCCGCCCCAAGCTCGCTTGGAGGGCAGGGGACATGGAAAATAAGACGAAGTTCCGGAAGGAATGATCGTCCTGCCAACACAAGCAGAAAAGTTTTTGGGGCGCCTTTTTACAAAAAGGCGCGATGGTTCTTTAAGAACAGTCGAAGCAAAGACGATTTGCGCCGCTTTCTAAAAGCGGCAATCAAAGGCTGAAAAGAGGGCGTGCTGGTTCTCTAAGAACAGTTCTATGGCGGGGTGATACCTGAAGGAATAGTGTTGCTCATATCGAAATCACCCCACTGTTCGGTGATGCTGTCGAGGGTGGCGAAGAGTTCCTCGGGCGAGTTTTGGGTGACGAGTTTCATCCGCGTCTCCTTGAAGTTGGGCAACCCCTTGAAATAGGAGCTGAAATGGCGGCGCATCTCCAGAATGCCGACTTTGCCCCCTTTGAACTCCAGCGATTTGGTTAGGTGCAGTTTGGCCAGCTCGACCCGCTCGGCGACCGAGGGTTGGGGGAGCAACTCCCCGGTGTCGAGGAAGTGGCGGCACTCCCGAAAGAGCCACGGCCTGCCGTAGGTCGCCCGCCCGATCATCACCCCGTCGACCCCATAGCGGTCAAAGGCGGTTTTAGCCTGCTCGGGCGAGGCAATGTCGCCGTTGCCAATGATAGGAATGGTGATCCGGGGGTTGTTTTTGACTCGGCCGATGAGCGTCCAATCGGCCTGCCCTTTGTACATTTGGTTGCGGGTACGGCCATGAATGGTCAGGGCGGCGATGCCCACGTCCTGCAACCGCTCGGCGATCTCTTCGATGTTTTTGTGCTCCTCGTCCCAGCCTAACCGCGTTTTGACGGTCACCGGCACGCGGACAGCTTGGACAATCTGCCGGGTCATCTCGACCATCAGCGGCACATCGCGCATCATGCCCGAGCCGGCTCCCCGGTTGGCTATCTTTTTGACCGGACAGCCGAAATTGATGTCGATCAGGTCGGGGCGGGCGGCCTCGGCTCGGCGGGCGGCCTCGACCATCGGCTCGATCAGATGACCATAAAGCTGGATGCCCACCGGCCTTTCGGATGCTAAAATGGTGAGCTTGGCCAGCGATTTGGCGGCATCGCGAATCAGCCCGTCGCTGGAGATAAATTCGGAATAAACCACGTCCGCGCCGAAGCGTTTGCACATAAACCGGAACGAGGGATCGGTCACATCCTCCATCGGAGCCAGAAACAGCGGGCGATCGGGCAATAATATATCAGCAATTTTTACCACGCGATAGGTTCTTTTCCCTGTGAGACAAGGTATTCGTTGGCGCGCGAGAAGGGTTTCGACCCGAAAAAGCCGCGATGCGCCGAGAGCGGCGAGGGGTGTACGCTCTCGATCACGCAGTTGCGCTCGCGGTCGACAAATCCGGCCTTGCGCTGGGCATAAGCACCCCACAACAGGTAGACGATTCCGGATTTTTCGCGGGCAATCGTGTGGACAACAGCGTCGGTAAACAGCTCCCATCCCTTGCCTTGATGCGAGGCGGCTTGGTGCTCGCGCACGGTCAGCACGGCGTTGAGCAGCAGCACGCCCTGCTCGGCCCAGCGGGTCAGGTCGCCACTGGTGGGGATCGGTTGACCCAAGTCCGCCGAAAGCTCCTTGAAAATATTCTGCAACGAGGGCGGGGCAGGCACTCCGGCGTTGACCGAGAAACACAAACCGTTGGCCTGTCCGGGGCCGTGGTAGGGGTCTTGGCCGATGATGACCACCTTCAGCCGCTCCGGCGGGCAGGCATCCAACGCCCGAAAGATGTTTGCCCCAGCCGGATAGACGCGCCCCACGCGGTACTCCTGCCGGACAAAATCGGTCAGGTTTTTGAAATACTCCTTTTCAAATTCGGGGGCCAGCCGCGATTTCCACCCCTCGGCGAGTTTTACCTCCATTAGCTTTGTTTTTTATGATACAAAGGTAAGAGCTTGTTTGGAATTTAACTATCTTTATCCCAAATATACCGATTCTATTGAACAAGCGCAGATGAAGAAACAACCATACCTCTTTTCGGCCCTTTTGTTTGTGGCCGTGACCGTGACGATCATCCTGATGATTCCCCACAGCGGACGTTACCTCGAACGCTTTACGCTCGGCGACCCATGGAAAGGGGAGACGCTGACCGCCCCATTCGACTTTTCGATATCCAAAAGCGAGGCCGAAGTGGCCGAAGACCGCCAACGTACCCGCCGGAGCTACATTCCCGTCTATTCGCTCGACGAGGCAGTTCTGCCCGGCGTGTTGACTGCTGTTAGTCAGCAACTTCAGCGCGAGGCGGTGGCCGGAGCGGACGGTGAGCCTGCGGTACTTCCCCACGAGTTGGAGGCGGCTCTAACGCATATTTACAGCAAGGGTTTAGTCTCGGGGCTGGATCATTCGTTTGTCGACAGTGCGGGCGATAGCTTTGTGCGCATCAACCGCGAGGGAGTGCTTGAGACGCTCTCCGCGCAGGAAATTTTCACCCCGGCCGCCGCGCAGGAGTACCTGATGAGTCGCAATCCGGACTCGCTGTTGGCCGAAAGTTGGCCGTTACTCTTGACCCCCAACCTAACCTACAACCAGACGCTCAATGCCAACTTGCAGGAGCGCGAACAACGCAACGTGGCCCTGACCCGGGGCATCGTCTACCAAAACGAGGTCATTGTCTCAAAAGGGGAGCTGATCGACCAGACGATTTACAACAAGCTCAACTCGCTGGAGACCGAATACCGCTCCCGGACGGGCGATGAGGGCAACTACATCGGCTCGACGGTGGGCATCTCGCTCTTTGTCCTGATCCTGATGGGGGCCACCTACCTCTACCTCTTCTTTTTCCGGAAAAATTTCCTGACCCAAAAACGGAACGTGCTCTTTATCCTCATGCTCTACCTGCTGATGGTCGGGCTGTGTGCGGCGATCTACCGGATGAATGCGCTGAATGTCTACCTGATTCCCTTTGCCATTGTGCCCATTTACATCCTGACCTTCTTCGATGTGCGCACGTCGATTTTTGAGTTGACCGTCATCCTGTTGCTCTGTTCGCTGGTCGTGCCCCGGCCTTTGGAATTTATTCTGATTAACTTTGTCGGCGGCGTTTTTGCCCTCTTTGTCTTGGGGCGCACCTACCGCCGGGCGCGGGTCTTTTTGGCCACGGCGGCGATTTTGGTCAGCAACTGCGTCTGTTACCTCGCCATGACGCTCATTCAGGAGGGCGGGCTTCACGATGTCAGCCCCTGGATGCTGGTTTGGTTCGTCTTCAGCGGCGTGCTCTTTTTGGGGATGTATCAGTTGATTTATGTCTTTGAAAAGATGTTCGGTTTTGTCTCGGACATCACCCTCTTCGAGTTGAGCGACACGAACCAAAAGCTGTTGCAAGAGCTGGCTCGTCAGGCTCCGGGCACCTTCCAACACACCCTTCAGGTGGCTAATCTGGCCGAAGCGGCGGCTCAGGCGATCGGGGCCAAGGCCTTGTTGGCTCGCACCGGCGCGCTCTATCACGACATCGGTAAGCTGAAAAATCCCGGCTTCTTCATCGAAAACCGGGGGAGCGGCAACAACCCGCACGACCAGCTGACCCCCCTGCAAAGTGCCGAAATCATCCGCAATCACGTCTCCGACGGGGTGGCGCTGGCCAAAAAACAACGCCTGCCCGCCATCATCACCGACTTTATTACCGGCCACCACGGCGATTCGCTGATCTATTATTTTTACGACAAACAGAAAAAACTGAACGGCGGCGTTGAACCCGCGCTGGCTCAGTTCCGGTACGACAGCGCCAAACCCACGGCCAAAGAGGTCTCGATCTGCATGATGGCCGATGCCGTGGAGGCGGCCTCGCGCAGCCTGCCCGAATACACCGAGGAGTCGATCGACGCGCTGGTCGACCGGATTGTGAACACCCAAATCCGCGAAGGGGCCTTGCAATGTTCGCAACTCTCCTTCCACGACGTGGGGCTTATCAAAGAGGTCTTCAAAAAATACCTCTGCAACATCTACCACACCCGAATTAGCTACCCCGACAGGGGGGATGCGGGCGTTGGTACGCCCGCAATGGGTAACTAATATTTTTTCTTCTTCTTTCTTTTATCCTAAAAGAAAGAAGCAAAGAAAAGTTTTCGGCCGGGGTTTCGGAATACTTTTGTCTGCGTTTTTGTCTCGCGGCCGAACGAAATTACAGTTTCGTTCGACTGACCGCGGCCAAAACCGGCCAAAAGCATCCCTTTCACCCCACTGCCGAGGTCGGTTCTGCGAACCGATTGGGAATTCTTGTTTATTTTTAGGGAGAATACATGGGAACTGAAGTGAATTGAATTTTCAGGACGATCACATTCGCCTGTGGGCGAATGCGTTTTGTGCTGTATTCCCCGGCTCAAGCTCGCTTGAAAGCCGTGGGGGAATACAGCATGAAACGAAGTTCCTGAAAGGAATGGTCGCCCTGCAAACCCGGCGCCCAAAAGTTTTTGGGGCGCCTTTTTGCAAAAATGCGCGATTTGCGCCGCTTTCTAAAAGCGGCAGTTCAAGCAAAGGCGGTTACTTGGTGATTTTGTGCTTAATAAACGTCCCCTGATCCAACTCGTCGAAGGCGTCGTATAGTTCGTCGCGGGAGTTCATCACGATGGGGCCGCCCCAGGCGACGGTTTCGCGGAGTGGGGGAGCGGAGGCCAGCACCATGCGGATGCCTTCGTCTGAGGCTTTCAGGTAAAATTCGACTCCCTCGCCAAAGAGCACCGCCGTTTTGCGCGCCACCGTGCGCCCCTCGGCTCCGAACGCGGCACTCCCCTCGACGATGTAGACAAAGAGGGTCTCCGTCGGGTCGGATTTCATCTCGAAGATACCCTCCGGCTCGACGGTGATGTCCAACACGGTCGCGGGCAGGTGATGCCCTTTGGCCCCTTGGTGGTTTATATACTTCCCGGCCACCACGCGCACCCGGGCATTTTTTTCGTCGAACTCGCGGATGCTGTCGGCGGTAATGTCGAAATATT
>JAISHQ010000003.1 GCA_031262465.1 Rikenellaceae bacterium | reverse complement strand
TCATGATGTTGTGGAGGCGTTGGTCGACCTCTTCCGGAGACCACGACAGGCGCATCGAGTTTTGGCTCATTTCCAAGCCCGAAGTAGCCACACCACCGGCGTTGGCCGCTTTGCCCGGGCCGTAGAGGATGCGGTTCTTCATGTACACGTCGATTGCTTCCGGGGTCGAAGGCATATTGGCTCCTTCGGCCACGCAGATACAGCCGTTTTTCATGAGTGCTTCGGCATCTTCGCCGCTCACTTCGTTTTGGGTGGCACACGGCAGAGCGATGTCGCACTTCACACCCCACGGACGTTGTCCTGCGAAGTATTTCGCACTCGGGTATTTTTCAGCGTACTCTTTGATGCGGCCACGGAAGACGTTTTTCAGCTCCATGACGTAAGCCAATTTTTCGGCGTCGATGCCGTCCGCGTCGTAGATGTATCCGTTCGAGTCGGACATGGTCACCACTTTTGCACCCAGCTGGGTGGCTTTTTCAACGGCGTACTGAGCCACGTTGCCCGATCCGGAGATCACAACGGTTTTGCCCGCGAAGCTGTCGCCTTTGGTGGCCAACATTTCCTGAGCGAAGTAGCAGGTGCCGTAACCGGTTGCTTCCGGACGGATGAAACTGCCGCCCCAATCGAGGCCTTTTCCGGTCAGGGTGCCGGTGAACTCGTTGCGCAGCCGTTTGTACTGACCGTACAGGAAGCCGATTTCGCGGCCACCCACGCCGATGTCACCCGCCGGTACGTCGGTATCGGGGCCGATGTGGCGTTGGAGTTCGGTCATGAACGATTGGCAGAATTTCATCACTTCGTTATCCGATTTGCCTTTCGGGTTGAAGTCCGAACCGCCCTTGCCGCCGCCCATGGGCAACGTGGTCAGGCTGTTTTTGAAAACCTGCTCGAAGGCCAAGAATTTCAGGATGCCGAGGTTGACCGACGAGTGGAAGCGAAGCCCTCCCTTGTATGGGCCGATGGCACTGCTCATCTGTACGCGATATCCTTTGTTGATCTCCACTTCGCCTTTGTCGTTGACCCACGGCACGCGGAACAAGATCACCCGTTCGGGTTCGGCGATGCGTTCCAACACCTTCATTTTCATCAACTGCGGATTCTGAACAACATAAGGCGCGAGGCTCTCTACCACTTCACGAACGGCCTGATGAAACTCTTTTTCGCCGGGGTTTTTGGAGACGATCCGATCCATAAACTCCTCGACATACTTGGCTGCTTGTTTTTCCATTGTGTAACTGTTTTGAAATTAAGTAATTAGGATAATTTTGGTTTCGGGTATAAAAGTAAATATAATTTGCAGGCTTTTCAAATTGCCGGGCGGTCTCCGCTTTTTTTTGGAAAAATGTTTTATTTTTGACATGAAAAACCTATAAAACTGAAATATAATCCACACAGATTACTTTCGATTTAAAAGCAAGAAATAATTATTCCGGTAAAACTGTTACTGTCGGGTAAGAAGACGTAATATTTTAAACACATCCTCAACGCCCATTCGCGGCCAAAAATTTCTCGCGGCGGACTTGTGCCACGGAGACGTTGCGGTTTTTGCTCTCCAGCCACGAAATCAGGTCGAGGTAATAGAACGTCCGGCGTTCATAGGGGTGGGTCGTGTAGGGTAACAGCCTTTCGTACAAGGCGTTCAGCTCCCCTTTGAAGTCGGTCTGGTAAATCGAGCGAAGCCGTTTGAGGAAGTCGATCAGTTGTCGTTGCACCTGGTGCATATCGTTCATCTTGGTCAAAAAGGCGTAAACCGTCTTGATCTGATAATCAAGATTATAGTCCATCCCCGCCTCGTAGGAGGCGATCAGGTGGAGGATGCGGGCATAGCATTGCAAATCGCGCCGCACCAGCGGGTCGCGGGTCGAATAGACCCGTTGCAGGTACTCCATCGACCGTTTGTAATTGCCGTCGCCGAAATACATACAGGCAATTTTATAATAGAGCAACATCCGGTGGTGCTGGTCGATGTTGCCGCTGTGGCGGCGCAGATAGTCCTCGATTTCGGGCACCAGCGTCAGCCCCTCGGTGAAGGTGCCCTCCAAAAAGTGTTGGTTGAGCCGTCCGGCGAAATAGACTTGCAGGTAGATGATCTCGGCGTTGACGTTCAGCGCGCACAACCGCTCCCGCGCTTCGGTCAGCCGCTCCATGACGGCCATATACCTTTTATAACTGTCCATCAGAAACAAGCCCTCCAACAGGCGGGAGATGCCCTTGATGAAGTTGTCGTACATCGCCTCTTTCATCGCCGGGCGCGCTTCATAAGCATCTAACCACCGGCGGGCATAGCGGTAGCTGGCCACAAAACGGTGGAGGATGTAGTTGTACCACACCTGCGACTGGTCGTAATAAATGGCCTCGGTAAAGGTCAGCGGGGTGTCGCGGTATTTGTCGAGAATCGGTTTATAGTGGCGGTCAATGACTTCGATGTCCTTTTCCGAGCGGACGTATCCCAATTTGAGGTGCAAGCTGTACAGGCTGTTCGAGAGGTTCGACAGCTCGTTGACGTGCGAGACGATGCTCATGCGCCGGTCGGCCTCTCGGCTCATGGCGGTCGATTTGTTGACCATCGACCGACCGACATAAAGGCTTTCGATCGCCTTTTGGGTCTGGGTCACGTGCAGGGCCATGATGTGGTCTTCGCTCTCGTCGGCCAACTCCTGCGCCCGGTCGAGGTATTTGAGGCTCTGGCGGTATTGCCCCTTGTCGTAGAGGATGCGGGCGAAGTCGATCTGCTCGCGAATCTGCATCCCGAGGCTGTGCTGGACGTTGAGCAGGCGCATACTGATGAGCAGTTGGCGATACAAGTGCGCCTTCATGTTGGGCAGTTGCTCCTTTTTGATCCCGGCCCCTTTTTTCAAGATTTTTGCCTCGTCGTACTCGTCCAGCCCGTCGAGCACATCGAACAGGGCGAGGAATTTTGCGTCCTGATTTCCGGACAGGCGGGTGGCGTAGAGCTTGAAATTGCGTTTTTCGGCCTTGCTCATCGCCTGTATCAGATCGAAGACAGGGTCCTGTTTGGTGACATTTGACATATTGCAAAGATAATGAAAACCCTTATCTTTGTACTTTAAATGAAAAAAGTAATGGCCGATTCTTCCCGTTATATGCAACGCGGTGTCTCTTCGTCGAAAGAGGACGTACACCGGGCGATCCAAAACATCGACCGGGGGTTGTTCCCCAAATCGTTCTGCAAGGTGATTCCCGATGTCTTTTCCGGCAACGCGGAGAGTTGCCTGATTATGCACGCCGACGGAGCGGGCACCAAATCGTCGCTGGCTTATGTCTATTGGCGCGAGACGGGCGACCTCTCGGTTTGGCGAGGCATTGCGCAGGATGCGATTGTGATGAACACCGACGACCTGTTGTGCGTGGGGGCAACGGATGGCATCCTGATGTCGTCGACCATCGGGCGCAACCGGCAGCTGATCCCCGGCGAGGTGATCTCGGCGCTCATCAACGGCTCGGAGGAGTTCATGCAGCAGATGCGCGACATGGGGGTTGGGATTTACTCGACCGGAGGCGAGACAGCCGACGTGGGCGACTTGGTGCGAACCATTATTGTCGACAGTACCGTCACCGCGCGCATGGATCGGGCCAAGGTCATCACCAACGAAGAGATCGAACCCGGGTGTGTCATCGTGGGGCTGGCCTCGTTCGGGCAGGCCACCTATGAAAAGGAGTATAACGCCGGCATGGGGAGCAACGGGCTGACCTCCGCCCGCCACGACGTATTTCGTGGCGTGGGGTTGCAATACCCGGAGAGTTACGACGAGGGGATCGACCCGTCGGTGGTTTACACCGGGCGTTATCGCCTGACCGACATCGTGCCCGAACTCGGCATAACCGCCGGGAAAATGGTGCTCTCGCCGACCCGCACTTATGCGCCGATCATCGCCCGTGCCCTGAAAGAGTGTCGCTCGGCGATCAAGGGCATGATCCACTGCACCGGCGGAGGCCAGACCAAAATCCTTCATTTTATCGACAACCTCCACATCATCAAAGATAACCTCTTCCCCGTTCCACCGCTGTTCCGCATCATCCAAGAGGGGTCACAAACGCCGTGGCGCGAGATGTACAGCGTCTTCAACATGGGGCACCGGATGGAGTTGTACGTCGACCCTGCCGGAGCGCAGGAGATCATCGACATCGCCCACTCGTTCGGGGTCGAAGCCCAAATCATCGGCCGCGTCGAAGCCTCCCCCTCACCCCTGCTCACCATCCGCCGCGCCGACGAAGAGTACCTCTACGACCGACCGTAAACGCGCCTCTTTCCAGCCTTTGACTGCCGCTTTTAAAAAGCGGCGCAAATCGTCGCCTTTTGAAAAAGGCGACACCGAAAACTTTTGTGCTTATTTTTGCAGGGCAAAATTCCCTGCGGGAACATTCCTCTTATTCGAGACACCCCTTTGCTTTCACGCAAGCGTGAGCAGGAGTGTCCCGAACAAGAGGCATTCACATCCTGCGGAGTGAATGTTTTCGCCCTGAAAACACGATCTGAAAACAGATTCTGATAACGCCTTAATCCTCAATCGGCTCGGAGAGCCGACGAACGAACCCCAATCGAGACGTGCGGTGTTTGACGACCGTTAGGAGCGAAGCGACTAAAAGGGAGGAGCTACACGTGAGATTGGGGTTCTTGAATTTTCTTTGCTACTTTCTTTGTTTCAAGACAAAGAAAGTAGAGAAAAAGATACCTCTTTGCTACTTTCTTTTAGGATAAAAGAAAGTAAATGAAAATCCCCCCGCGAACTTCTTGGATATTTGAGAAAAAGCACTAACTTTGCCCTGTTTTACACGAGTGAATTTACTTAATAAACACAGAATGAACTATTTAAATTCAGAGAAAAAGCAGGAGCTTTTTGAAACCTACGGGAAGTCTAATACCAACACCGGATCGGCTGAAAGCCAGGTGGCGTTATTTTCCTACCGTATCGCCCATTTAACGGAACATCTGAAGAAAAACAAACACGACTACAACACGCAACGCTCCCTCCTCCGTCTGGTCGGGAAACGGCGCAGTCTGTTGGATTATCTGAAACGGGTCGATATAGAACGGTACAGGGCCATTATTAAAGCCTTGAACCTGAGAAAATAACACAAAGAACAGAGAGAAAGGCAATCGTTAGGGGTTGCCTTTTTCTTGTTTTTATGAGGACGACGAAAGACAAAACAATTTAAGACGAGAAAAGTATGCTGTACAACGCGACGAAAAAGGTGATCGAGCTGAGCGGAGGCCGCCAGATCGAGATCGAAACCGGCAAGTTGGCCAAACAGGCCGACGGTTCGGTGGTGGTAAGACAGGGCAACACGATGTTGCTGGCAACCGTGACGGCGGCCAAAGAGGCAAAGCCGGATGTGGATTTCATGCCGCTATCGGTTGAGTACAAAGAAAAATACGCGGCTGCTGGACGCTTCCCCGGCGGTTTCCTCAAGCGGGAAGCCCGTCCGTCGGACAGCGAAATTCTGGTGGCGCGCCTGATCGACCGCGCGTTGCGCCCGCTTTTCCCGGACGATTACCATGCCGAGGTTTTTGTGACCGTCAACCTGATTTCGGCCGACGGGCAGGAGATGCCCGATTCGTTGGCCGGTCTGGCCGCTTCGGCGGCGTTGGCTGTTTCGGATGTTCCGTTTGCCGGCCCGATCTCCGAAGTGCGTGTTTCGCGCATCGACGGTCAGTTTGTCATCAACCCGACCTTTGCGCAGAATGCCGGTGCCGATTTGGACATCATCGTGGCGGCGACCATCGACAACATCATGATGGTCGAAGGCGAGATGAAAGAGGTCTCGGAGGCCGATATGCTGGAGGCGATCAAAGTGGCTCACGAAGAGATCAAAAAACAGTGTCAGGCTCAGATCGAGCTGATGGCCGAGGTGGGCAAAACCGAAAAACGCACCTATTGCCACGAGGAAAACGACGAAGAACTGCGTCAGGCTGTGATTGCGGCCAATTACGACAAGGTGTACGCCGTGGCCAAAAGCAGTTCGTCCAAACACGAACGCAGTGAGGAGTTCGAGGCCATCGAAGCGGCTTACATCGCCTCGTTCCCCGAAGAAGAACAGGCCGCCAAAGCGAGTCTGATTAAGAAATATTTCCACGACAACGTGCTCAAACCGGCCATGCGGAACATGATCCTCGACGAGGGCATCCGCCTCGACGGTCGCCGGACCGACGAAATTCGCCCGATTTGGGGCGAGGTCGATTACCTGCCCATGGCACACGGTTCGGCTATCTTTACCCGGGGCGAAACCCAATCGCTGACCACGGTCACGCTGGGCACCAAGCTCGACGAAAAGATGATCGACGAGGTGTTGCGCAAAGGCTCCGAGCAATTCGTGTTGCACTATAACTTCCCGCCCTTCTCGACGGGCGAGGCACGTCCGGCACGCGGCACTTCGCGCCGCGAAATCGGCCACGGTAACTTGGCTTTCCGCGCGCTGAAACCGATGGTTCCGCTTGGCGAAGAGAATCCTTATGCCGTGCGGGTGGTTTCGGACATCCTCGAATCGAACGGTTCGTCGTCGATGGCCACGGTCTGCGCCGGGACGATGGCGTTGATGGATGCCGGGGTGAAACTCAAAAAACCAGTGTCGGGTATTGCCATGGGACTGATCGCCGACAGCAAAAGCGGCAAATGGGCCGTTCTGTCCGACATTTTGGGCGAC
The DNA here is from genome assembly GCA_031262465.1 of Rikenellaceae bacterium. Lineage (GTDB taxonomy): Bacteria > Bacteroidota > Bacteroidia > Bacteroidales > Rikenellaceae > JAJQAW01. The sequence goes on along the minus strand of JAISHQ010000003.1, from coordinate 14,453 downwards.
GAAGACCACTTGGGCGACATGGACTTCAAGGTGACCGGAACCCGCGACGGGATCACGGCAACCCAAATGGACATCAAAGTCGACGGTTTGTCTTACGACGTGCTGGCTAAGGCACTCGAACAGGCCAAACAGGGTCGGATGCACATCCTCGGCAAGATCGAAGAGGTGATCGCCGCTCCGCGCGACGATTACAAACCGTTTGTGCCGCGTATCGTTCAGATCATCATCCCGAGCGACTTCATCGGTGCCGTGATCGGCCCCGGTGGCAAGGTGATCCAAGAAATCCAAAAAACCACCGGAACAACCATCACCATCACCGAAGCCGACAACAAAGGCATCGTCGACATCTTCGGCGACAACAAGGAGGGGATGGATGCCGCGCTGGCACGCATCAAAGGCATCACCGCCGTTCCGGAAGTGGGCGAGACCTACAACGGCAAAATCAAGTCGATCGTTACCTTCGGGGCGTTCATCGAAATTCTCCCCGGCAAAGAGGCGCTGTTGCACATCTCGGAGATCGGCCACCAACGTTTCGCGACGATGGAAGACACCGGCCTGAAAGAGGGCGATATGATCGAGGTGAAACTCATCGGCACCGACCCCAAAACCGGAAAATTGAAACTTTCGCGCAAAGCCCTTCTGCCGAAGGCGTAGAGAAACGACAGAAATAGTCCAAAAAAGAGGAAAACACGACGTTTTTGATAAAATGTACCGTGTTTTCCTCTTTGTGTATCTGTTTTTTTCTATATTTGTATGGTTCAAACTAAAATTTTTTAATTTCAATCATAATCTAAATCCAAATGCTATGAAAAGAGTATTGAAGTGGACGCTTTTGTTTGCGGCTCTTCCTTTGTTGCTGACCAGCTGTAATTGTTACAGCAAAATGCAGAAGAAGGTGGCTATTGTCACCTCGACCAGCGTTCCGACCGTTTTGACTTTGCAGGGCAAAGAGGTGAAGTCGACCTACACGGTGCAGTTCCCGCAAAATTATTTCAACCCAAAAGCCGTTTTGCGCATCACCCCGGTGCTGGTTTACGCCAGTGGCGAATTGGAAGGTACCCCGACTTATGCCCAGGGAGCCAAAGTGAGGGATAACTATACCGTGATTCCGAAGAGTGGCGGAAGCGTCACCCAAAGTGTTTCGTTCCCGTACTCTCCCCAGATGAAACAGTCGACGCTCGAACTGCGCATCGACGCCAAATGCAAGAATGGCGAATTTGCCCGCATCGCGGTGATCGCTCTGGCCAATGGCGTTAGTACGGTACAGGAACTGGTCAACCTTCCGTGGCAATCGGAAACCAGCGAGACAAATACAGCACAGGGTCAACCGGTCATGACCGTGGATAATTTCCAACGGAGTTCGGTAATTTCGCAGGAAGCCCGCATCCTCTTCTTGGTCAACAGTGCCAACGTTCGTCCGGGGCAGTTGACTAACGACGAAGTGAAGGCTTTGGAACAATTCATTGCTGAAAATTCCGGCGATGCAAAGAAGACGGTCAGCGACGTTACCGTCAAGTCGTTTGCCTCTCCCGACGGCCCGGTGGGCTTCAACACCCGTCTGTCTGCCGACCGTGCCCGCAACACCGAAACCGCGCTGAGCAAAAAATACAGCAAAGAACCCCTGCCGGGCAACTTGGCTTTCGACGTGGAAGCCTTAGGTGAAGACTGGGAAGGTTTCCGCCAGCTGGTTCAGGAGTCGGATATTCCGGACAAAAACCTGATCCTTCAGGTGCTCAATATGTACAGCGACTCGGAACGCCGCGATCAGGAAATCCACAATATGTCGTCGGCCTTCTCCGTGCTGAAAGAACGCATCCTGCCGCAGTTGCGCCGTTCGCGGATGCAGGTCAATGTCGACGTGGCCGGTTTGACCGATGCCGAATTGCGCGAGGCCGTTTCGCAGAACCTCAACAACTTGAGCCTCGAAGAGATGCTCTTCGCCGCTACGCTGTTCGATAACAACGCCCAAAAACAACGCATTTACAAAGCCGCCGCCGATAAATACAACGATTTCCGCGCTTGGAACAACTACGGTGCCACCCTGCTGAAAGAGGGCAAAGCCGCTGAAGCCGCCGCCGCGCTGAACCGTGCCGCCGCGCTGCAAAGCTCCTCGAACGAGGTGATTAACAACCTCGGGTTGGCCGCTCTGGCTCAAGGCAATACGGCAGATGCCCGCCGCTATCTCTCTTCGATCAACACAACCGATGCCAAATACAACATCGGTCTGTTGGAACTGACCGAAGGCAACTATGCTCAGGCCGCCCAGTCGCTCTCCGGTTACAACAAGGCTGTCGCCGAAGTGCTCAACGGCAACCTCTCCGGGGCAAAACAACTGCTCACCGGCGAGTCGAGTGCTAAGGCCGACTACCTGAAGGCCGTTATCGCCGCCCGCGAAGGCAATACGGTCGAAGTGATGTCGAACCTCCGTTCGGCAACCGCCAAAGATCCGTCGCTGGGTGCCGCCGCGAAAAAGGACGTGGAATTCCAACGCTGGTTCGGCTCGACCGATTTCATCGCGCTGTAACCCCCGTTTTCATTGAGATAAAAAGAGGCCTTTTCTAAGGCCTCTTTTTTTTTGAAAGTTTTTGTAACTTTCGTTCAACAACTCCGTTCTATGCACAGAACGGTGGAGGAAAAATGCCAAACAAGCGCTAAACCGAGGAAGAGGTTCGATGACTATATCGGAGTATAATGGGTGCGTGGAGCGATTCTCGGATGCCCTTTATCGTTTCACGCTCAAGTCGTTGCGTGACAGCGAGGAGGCGCGCGACATTGTGCAGGAGAGTTTTCTGCGGCTTTGGGAGAACCGGGCGGCGGTGATTGAGGGAAAGGAGAAAAGTTATCTTTTTACGATCGCCTATCGGTTGCTCATCGACCGGGTACGCCTGAGCAAGCGTTATGCCGGGGAGCAGGCCTTGCAGTACCGCGCCGGTGGAATCGGGTCGGAATACAGCGGTTTGGACGAGGTGCTTTCGGCGGCGTTGGAGACGCTGAACGAGACCCAGCGGAACTTGGTTCTGTTGCGCGATTACGAGGGGTACTCTTACCGGGAGATCGGCCAGATCACGGGGTTGACCGAGTCGCAGGTCAAGGTCTATATTTTCCGCGCCCGAGGCGTGCTGAAACAGAAAATAGGGGTGCTTGAAGAGGTTATTTAGGGAATGGAGAGAAAAAAATGGAAATAACACGAACAAATTACGAAGAGTACGCGCTCGACTACATCGAGGGGACGCTCGGGGCGCAGGAGCGGGAGGCTTTTGTCCGGTTTTTGGACGAAAATCCGGAGATCGCGGCGCAGGTGCTTGGCCTGCAAGCGGATATGCCGGTCGTGACCCCCGATCGTTCGATTCGTTTTGAAGGGAAAGAGGCCTTGAAGCGCAAGGCTCCCTTGCGTCCGCTCTTCCTGCGGGTTGCGGCGGCGGCCATCGTGTTGCTGTTGGGTGTTGGGATGCTGATTCGTTTTCGCGCGACCTCCCCTGTTCCGACCGCGCCGGAAACTACCTTGTTGAGCGAGGCCACGCCTTCGGTTGCTTCAGCCACACAGCCCGTACAAATTGAACAAACCGCGCCGATCACTCCGGTCACTCCGATTGCACAGGTTGTTGAAGCGATAGCCCCTCTTCCAAAAGCGACTTCGGAAGCTGTGCAGGAAGTTGTACCGGAAATCGAAGCCCTGTCGGAACCGGCTATTGAACAGCCTGTTGCTGAAACCATTGCCTCGCTTCCGGTGCAGGAACCGGCGGTGGAAGCCGGGGAAACAGAGCCGGAATTGGCCGTAGAAACCCTCGCCGAGGAAATCCGGGTCGAAGAAGTTCGGGGGAAGGTCGAACCGATCACTGAAACAGCCGAACTGTTGGCGGAGAACACAGAAGTTCCCGTGCAGGTGATTGTGGTCACTCACCAGTGGGTGACCGAGCAGGTCGATCCCTCGCTGCCCGACTCGGAGGCCGAGGGCGATTGGATTTCGGAACCGAATCAGATGGGATTTTTGAATCTACTGACCCGCAGGGGGTTGCGCAAATTCGCTTCGGACATCCTGACCCCCTTGAGCGCGATCAGCCCGATCACGGTGCGCGAAAACAACGGCCATCGGGTTGTGGAATTGGCTTCGATCCCGATCAGCCGCCTCCTCAACCGGTCGGACAGAGAGGCAAGGAATTAAAACCAATAAATAAAAACAGCATGAAACGAATTTTTACACTTTTTTGCACGGCCTTTGTGGTTGGCACGGCGGCCATAGCCCAATCGGCAGATACGATTTTCCAAGAACGGGAGGTTGTTATCATCGACGAAGAACCGCAGATTAAAAGAGACACCTCTTCTTTTGAAGTTAAGCGAACTAATCCACTAAGTTCCAATGTTATATTTTTTGGATTGAATCATATTAGCCTGGGATACAACGGTTTGATCGAAAATCTGGGAGAGATGGATTTGCCCGACGAGGTCGAGTGGATGAAACTCAAAGCCAAGTCCATCCAATTTAAATTGATGCTTGCCGAAGTCAAGCTGAACTTGGCTCGTCATCTCGATTTGCGAATGGGGTTTGAATTAGAGGTCGACAATTACCGTTTTCAGAACAAGGTTACCCTGATGACCAACGAGTTCGGAAAAGTGGCTCCGGATTACAGCTATGCCGATGCTCGTTTGGAAAAGACGAAGTTGGTCAACTGTTTCCTCAATGTGCCGTTGGTGGCCCGTGTAGGGATCGGCAACCGGAACCAAATAGTGCTATATGGTGGAGTTGTCGGCGGTTGGCGTTGGAATTCTTACACCAAAGTCAAAGGCCAGGGCGAACGGTTGAACGGGAAACGTCGCTTCCGCGACAATCAAGACTATAACCTGCGGAATTTCCATTACGGCTACACGGCAGGCATCTGGTTCGACCAAATCGGAGTGTATGCCGCCTATTATCCCCATTCGATTTTCAGAGCGGGCGATGTGGATGTGAGGCAGGTTAATGTGGGCATATCCTTCCTATACTATTAAAGGAAGCATTAAAAATCCAAAATACGGCTAAAAAGGCGAATCGAACAGCGGTTCGCCTTTTTCTGTGTATCTTTGCGGTAGAAATTCACGAAAACCATGCACACACGAAAAGTGAAGAATCTATCGTTCATCTTGGGCGTGACCGCGCTTTTGGTCTCGGTGACCTCTTGTGGCGGATGCCGACAGGCGGTGCCCGATCAGGCGATGAACCAATACATCGCCCGCACCCGGTCGGTCGGTCGGCTCGTCGAACTGATCTCCGGGGTTTCGCCCACGCTGGATCAGGAGTTTCGGCAGGGCGACACCATTCCGATCTCGTACCGGCTCACTTCCGACACGATTGCCTTAGATTCGGCGGTGCTCTACCTCCGGGGGCGGCGAGTCGGAGCGATGAGCGGCGGGGTGTGGCCGTACATCGCCTCGGCAGAGCATCCGACAGGGCGCGTTCCTTACCGGATCAGTGCCTATTTGGGCGGCGATTCGACGGTTCGTGTGGGCGAATTTGCCGTTCGGGCCGATAGTGCCCCGGCGCGATATGGATACCGCGTGGTCAAAAGCTATCCGCACGACAATCAAGCCTATACCCAGGGGCTTTTTTGGCACGAGGGCTTCCTGTACGAAAGCACGGGGATGACCGGCCAATCGACCCTGCGCAAAGTCGACCTGCCGACGGGTGAAGTACTTCAGAGCGTACCTTTGGAGGAGGAGTATTTCGGTGAGGGCGCGGCGCTGTTAGACGGGAAAATTTATCAGATCACGTGGGAAAACAACACGGGATTTATCTACGATTTGGCCACGCTGGAGCCGCTCGGTCAGTTTGGCTACACCGGCGCGGGCTGGGGGCTGACCACCGACGGGCAATATCTTTACATGAGCGACGGCACCGAAAAGATATTTGTACTTGACCCGCAGACGTTCCGCCCCTTGCGCACGATCGAGGTCTATTCCGAGGCCGGGCGCGTGACGCAGATCAACGAAATGGAGTGGATCGAGGGCGAAATTTGGGCCAACATCTACCTGACCGATCAGATCGTGCGGATCGACCCCGAGACCGGGGCGGTGATCGGCATCATCGACCTGAAACGGATTTTGCCGCCCGCCGACAAGGATATGTCGACCGATGTGCTGAACGGCATCGCATACGACTCGGCAACGGGTCGCATTTTCGTGACGGGCAAAAATTGGAAAAAACTCTTTGAAATTGAGGTGATTGAACAGTGAGTAAGAAAAAAAATGACATACAAGCCGAGTTAGCCAAACGGATTTTGGTGCTGGACGGAGCGATGGGGACGATGATCCAAAGTTATGGGTTGTCCGAGGCCGATTTTCGGGGCGACCTTTTCGGGGCGGTTTCGGCTGAGCTGAACGGGCTGAACGACCTGCTCACCCTGACGCGCCCCGAGGTGATCGGGCGCATCCACGAGGCCTATCTAACGGCCGGTGCCGACATTGTGGAGACTAACACGTTCAACGCCAACGGCATCTCGTTCCGCGAGTACGGGTTGCAGGAGCAGGTCTATGCCGTCAACCGCGCCGCCGCTGAGCTGGCGCGCAGTTGTGCCGATCGGTTTACCGCGCTCAACCCGCAGAAACCGCGCTTTGTCGCCGGGTCGATCGGGCCAACCAACCGAATGGCCTCGCTGTCGGCCGACGTCAATCGTCCGGGCGAACGGGCGGTCACTTTCGACGAATTGGTGGAGGCTTACACCCCGCAGATCAAGGGGTTGGCCGAAGGAGGGGTCGATCTCTTCCTGATCGAGACCGTCTTCGACACGCTCAACGCCAAGGCCGCCCTTTGGGCGATCGCCCAGCTCAACGAAGAACGGCAGACCCCGATTCCGATCATGGTCTCCGCCACGGTGGCCGACCAGAGTGGCCGCCTGTTGTCGGGGCAGACGATCGAGGCCTTTTTTGCCTCCGTACACCCGGCGGGGTTGCTCTCGGTGGGGCTGAACTGCTCTTTCGGGGCGGACGATATGCGCCCGTTTTTGGCTCGGTTGGCCGAGGAGGCCGACTGCTATGTCTCGGCGCACCCCAATGCGGGCCTGCCCAACGGCTTCGGCGGATACGACCAAAGCCCCCAACAGATGGCGCGCGCGGTCGAAGTTTACCTCAAAGAGGGGTTGGTCAACATCATCGGCGGCTGTTGTGGCACCACGCCGATCCACATCGGCATGATCGCCAACATGGCGGCCAAATACAAGCCTCGCGCGAAGAATCCCGATCGCCACACGACCGTTTTCAGCGGACTGGAACCGCTCCGGGTCACGCGCCAGACCAATTTTATCAACATCGGCGAGCGCACCAACGTCGCCGGGTCGGCCAAATTTGCCCGGCTCATCCGCCAAGGCAATTACGAGGAGGCGCTCTCCGTGGCGCGCGCTCAGGTCGAGGACGGTGCGCAAATCATTGACGTTTGCATGGACGACGGCCTGATCGACGGGGTGCAGGCGATGACCGAATTTCTGAACTTGGTCGCCTCCGAGCCGGAGATCGCCCGGGTACCGGTGATGATCGACTCATCGAAATGGGAGGTTTTGCTGGCCGGGCTGAAGTGTACACAAGGCAAATCGGTGGTCAATTCCATCTCGCTCAAGGAGGGCGAGGCTCATTTCCTGCGGCAGGCGCAGACGATCCACCGCATGGGGGCCGCCGCCGTGGTCATGCTCTTCGACGAGCGAGGGCAAGCCGACAGCTATCCGCGCAAAATCGAGGTCGCCGAGCGGGCTTATCGCCTGTTGACCGAAGCGGGATTCCCGCCGGAGGATATTATCTTCGACCCCAATGTACTCTCGGTGGCCACCGGGATCGAGGAACACGACGCCTATGGGGTCGATTTTATCGAGGCAACGCGCTGGATCAAAGCCCATTGCCCCCGGGCAAAGGTGAGTGCCGGAGTGAGCAACCTCTCGTTTGCCTTTCGGGGCAACAACCGCATCCGCGAGGCCATGCACTCGGTATTTTTGTACCACGCCATTGCCGCCGGGCTGGATATGGGGATTGTCAACCCCTCGCTGTTGCAGGTTTATGACGAAATTCCGCCCGACCTGTTGCAATTGGCCGAGGATGTGGTCTTGAACCGCCGCCCGGATGCCGCCGAGCGGCTGATGGCTTATGCCGAACAGACCAAAGGCGAAGAGGCCGCCACGCGCGGTGAGACCGACAAATTGGCTTGGCGCGCCGAACCGGTTGCCGAACGACTATCTTATGCCCTGCTCAAGGGGATCACCGATTACGTCGACGAAGACACCCGGCAGGCTTACGAGCAGTTAGGCTCTCCGTTAGCGGTGATCGACGGGCCACTGATGGGTGGCATGAACCGGGTCGGAGAGCTGTTCGGTGCGGGGAAAATGTTTCTGCCTCAGGTAGTTAAGAGCGCGCGAGTGATGAAACGAAGCGTGGCGTGGCTCACCCCTTACATCGAGCGCGAACGCGCCGAGGGCAAAAGTGCCGCCGCCGGAAAAATCCTGCTGGCCACGGTCAAAGGCGATGTGCACGACATCGGGAAAAATATTTTGTCTGTCGTCTTGGCTTGCAACGGCTACGAAATCATAGATTTGGGCGTAATGATCCCCGCCGAGGCGATTGTCGAGGCGGCTGTGCGCGAGGGGGTCGATGCCATTGGCCTGAGCGGGCTGATTACCCCGTCGCTGGAGGAGATGATGAAGGTGGTCGCCGAACTCGAACGGCGCGGGTTGCAGATTCCGGTGCAGATCGGCGGGGCGACAACCTCGGCGATCCATACCGCCGTTCGCATCGCGCCCCTCTATTCGGGGGTGGTGATCCACGGGCGCGATGCCTCGGACGGTGTCCGCATCCTGAACAGCCTCTTCTCCTCCCGGCGCGAGGAGTATATCGCTGAAGTTCAGGCCGATCAACAACGCCTGCGCGACCGCTTTGCCCGAAGCGAGGCCCAAAAACAATACGTCACCCTTGCCGAAGCGCGCAAAAACCGTTTCCGGGCCGATTTCTCGAAAATTACCCCGCCGCGCCAATGCGGTCGGGCGGTGTTTAAGGACTATTCGCTGCGGGAGATCGCCCAACGCATCGACTGGAGTTATTTCTTCTCGGCGTGGGAGATCAAAGGGCGTTTTCCCGAGGTACTCGACGACCCGGTCAAAGGGCGCGAGGCGCGGAAAGTCTATGCCGACGCGCAAGCCATTCTGCGCGAGGTGATTGCCGAAAAACGGCTGAAAGCCCATGCCGTGGCGGGGGTATTTCCCGCATACAGCGACGGCGACGATCTGGTCATTGCCGCCGATGCCCGAGGGACGATCCGGATGCCGCAACTGCGCAATCAGGAGGCCGGTCTCGCCGCCAACCGGTCGCTGGCCGACTTCATCGCTCCGCGCGAGAGCGGTCAGCCGGATTACATCGGCGCGCTGGTGGTCACTGTCGGCGACGGAATGGAAGAGTTGGTGGCCGAATACCGGCGGCAGGGCGACGATTACCGCGCTATCGTGGTGCAACTCTTGGGCGACCGGCTGGCCGAAGCCTTTACCACGGTGATCCACGACTTGATCGCCACCACCCTCTGGGGGTTTGCCCCTGACGAAGCGGCTTTCCGTCCCGATTCGCGCGAGGGTACTTCTGTGGGGTCACACCCGAAAGAGCCTGTCGGCTTCCGCCCGGCGATCGGCTATCCGGCCATTCCGGATCACTCGCTGAAGCGCGAACTGTTCGACCTGCTCGACGCGGAGGAGCACATCGGCGTACAGCTGACCGACTCCTACATGATGTACCCCGCCGCTTCGGTCTCGGCATTGGTGCTGGCGCACCCCGATGCGGGGATTTTCGGCGTGGGAAAAATCGACGCCGAACAGCTCACCGATTACGCCTCCCGGCGCGGAATGCCCGAAGGCCTCCTCCGCCGCCTGATGCCCCAAGCGATCCGGGAGTAAACGCAAAAAGCCGGGTGTTGAACCCGGCTTTTGGCGTTTATTACATCTCCATGTAAGACTATCTTCTTTCTTTTATCCTAAAAGAAAGAAGCAAAGAAAAGTTTTCGGCCGGGGTTTCGGAATACTTTTGTCTTCGCTTTTGTCTCGCGGTCGAACGAAATTGCAGTTTCGTTCGCCTGACCGCGGTCAAAACCGGCCAAAAGCATCCTTTTCACCCCACTGCCGAGGTCGGTTCTGCGAACCGATTGGGGATCGAAAAGAATTATGAATTATAAATTATGAATTATGACTTTAATTTACAATTGTTTGATCTTCAACGAGTAGCATATTGAAAATGAAATGAATTGTGTTTTCAGGCGATCACATTCGCCTGTGGGCGAATGCGTTTTGTGCTGTATTCCCCGGCTCAAGCTCGCTTGAAAGCCAGGGGGGAATACAGCATGAAACGAAGTTCCGAAGGAATGGTCGCCCTGCAAGCACAAGCACAAAAGTTTTCGGTGTCGCCTTTTTCAAAAGGCGACGATTTTGGGCGACTTTCTAAAAGTCGCAGTTAGAGGCGGGGTTCTCTAAGAACAGTTCGAGTACTATCAGAGCAACGGAATGAGGGTTTCGAGGCCGATGCCGCGTGAGCCTTTGAGGAGGATCGCCCGGTCGGTGAGGGGGTGTTCTTGCAGGTGCTCGGCGAGGGCTGAGGCGGTGGGGAACGCGGGAAACGCGCCGCCGGATGCCGCTGTGAAGAGTTCGCCGACCAGATAGACCGAGGTGAAGCCCAATTGGCGGATCAGGGCGAGAATCCCCTCGTGCTCCGAGGCGGCAAATTCGCCCAATTCCAACATATCGCCGAGGATCAAGACCTTTTGTTTGTTCGCTTCCTCGACGGCGGCAAACGATTCCAACACGGCCTTTGTGCTCGACGGGTTGGCGTTATAGCAGTCGAGGTAGAGGATGTTGCGCCCGGTGACCTCGCGCTGTGAGCGCAGGTTGTCCGGTGTGTACGATTCGATGGCGGCCACGGCCTGCTGTGGGTCGACCTCGAAATAGGCTCCGATGGCCAGCGCGGCGGCGATATTTTCGCGGTTGTGCGCACCTGTCAACTGGGTACGAATCACCTGATCGCCGTATTTCAGCACCAAATGGCCATTTTCAGCCGGGAGAAGCTCCAACGCCTCGGGCGAAAAGGCATAGGCCATCAGCGAGGGGCGTTCGGCGGCCATTTCGCCCAATGCGGTGCTTTGGGCGGAGTAAAACGCGATGCCGTCCGTCCGTTCGAGCCAGTCGAAAAGCTCACCCTTCCCCCGGCGGATGCCTTCCATTCCGCCAAAACCCTCAGCGTGAGCCATTCCGATGTTGGTGATGATTCCATAGTCCGGCTCGGCAATCGCACAATAGGAGGCGATTTCGCCCCGGTGGCTCGCCCCCATCTCGACCACGGCCAACTCCGTCCCCGAGGGAATGGAGAGCAGGGTCAGCGGAACGCCGATGTGGTTGTTCAGGTTGCCCTGCGTGGCCCAAACCGAGAAACGGCGCGCGAGCACCCGGCTGACCAACTCTTTGGTCGTGGTCTTGCCGTTCGAGCCGGTAATGGCCAGCACGGGAATCGCCAGCTGTCGGCGGTGAGTCTGCGCCAAGGCCTGCAAGGCTTTCAACACGTCTGGCACCAAGAAATAGCGGTCGTCACACGCCACCCGCTCGTCGTCGACCACAGCGGCCACAGCCCCTTGATCCAAAGCGGCGGCGGCGTATGCGTTGCCGTCGAAACGATCGCCGCGCAGGGCGAAAAAGATAGCCCCCGGCTTCACTTTCCGACTGTCGGTCACAACCGGATGGCCGGATTGAAAGAGATTATACAGTTCGTAAATCATTCTCTTAAAAAAAGTAATGGGGCTTCTACAAGGTCAAATAAATTTGCCTCCCTCTTTTTGCCTTAGGTCTTCCACAAACCGGCGGATATTCTGCTCCTGATCGCGGCGGCAGATCATCAGCACATCCTCGGTGTTGACCACAATAAAATCGTCAAGCCCCTGAACGACAGCCAATTTTTCAGCCTCGGTACGGACAATCGTCCGGTGGGTGTCGTACAAGACGACGTTGCCGGTCGCCGCGTTGCCCTGATCGTCAAGGGGCAGGTGGCGGTAGAGGGCGTTCCACGTTCCGATGTCCGACCAACCAAAGTCGGCACAGCGCACATAGACATTTTCGGCCTTCTCCATGATCCCATAGTCGATCGAGATGTTGCGGCACTCGGGGTAGATGCGGGCAATGGCCTCGGCCTCGTGCGTGGTGTTGTAATCGGGCAGAATCGAAGAGAAGAGCTGGTTCAGCTCGGGCAGGTGGAGGTAAAATTCGCGGACGATGTCTTCGACCCGCCAGATGAAAATGCCGGAATTCCAAAAAAATTCGCCGCTGTCGACAAACATTTTGGCCACATCCTCGGTCGGCTTTTCGGTGAAAGTCTTGACCCGGTTCAGCGTGCCGATCCGATCGCTGGTGTCGATCTGAATGTAGCCATAGCCCGTATCGGGGCGATCGGGGCGGATGCCGATGGTGACCAGCGCGTACTGTTGTTCGGCAAAATCAAGCCCCTCGGACACCACCGTCTCAAACTCGTGCTGATTGAGCACCAGGTGATCCGACGGGGTCACCACCACCGAGGCCTGCGGGTTTTTCATCTTCAATTTGTAGGAAGCATAGCCGATGCAGGGCGCCGTGTTGCGGCCAATGGGTTCGAGCAAAATCTGATCCTCAGTGAGTTCTGGAATCTCTTGCAAAACCAGCTCGCGGTAATTGACGTGGGTCACCACCAAAAAATTCTCGGGCGGGATGAGCGGCAGAAAACGCTCATAGGTCTGACGGATAAAGGTCTTGCCGGTATTCAGGATGTCCAAAAATTGCTTCGGGCGGGAGGTGCGGCTCAACGGCCAAAACCGGCTCCCGATCCCTCCGGCCATAATCACACAATAACGATTTTTATTCATGGGGATAATTTTAAGTAAAGATAGCAATCTTTGGGGGAATGGCAATACGCCGCTACTATTTGATTTGAAAATAATCCATCACCTCCTTAAATCGGTCTTGCGCCGTGAGGCAGGTGTCGATCAGGTACTCTTTGACCTCCGGCCAGCGTTGCAGACCCCGGTAATAGAACAGTTTCAGGTCGTCGGTAATGATAAACGGCACGATACCCTGAGCCAAGCACTCTTTGAACGTGATTAATCGACCCACACGGCCATTCCCGTCCTGAAATGGATGAATGGCCTCGAAGCGTTGATGCAGGTCGAGAATATCCGCGAACGTCTTCTGTTTCTTGCCGTTGTATTCGGCAAGCAAGGCTTTCATTTGGCGATGAACCGCCTCTGGCGGACAGGTTTCGTTGCCACCGACCTCGTTGGGCAACAGCTTGTAATCGCCCACAGCAAACCACTCCTTGCGGCTGTCGGAGGTGCCTGTTTTTAAAATCAGGTGCAATTCTTTGATGAGCGCCTCAGTCAACTTTTCATCGGCTCGATCTATAATCAAGTCGATGCAACGAAAATGGTTGGTGGTTTCGATAATATCGTCGACCCGAACGCTCTCGCCGGTCACGCCGAGGGTGTTGGTATCGAAGATGTGGCGGGTTTGTTCCTGCGTCAGCCGACTGCCCTCGATGTGGTTCGAATTGTAAGTGAGGTCAATCTGTGTGCGGTGATAGATGCCGCCCTTCAGTTTCATGGATTTTTGTTCACGCAAAACCGCAAGGAGCGGCATCACTTTTTTGGCCGATGTTTTGCGCAGAGGCAAACCGGCATCGGCGGGAATGTTCCACGTTTTACCCGTCAAAAATGCCCCCGCGATCTTTCCGACAGCGCAATAGTTGCGCGCCGTGCGCTCCGAAAGGCCGAACTTGGCGGCATATTCAGTTACTGAGATGTATGTCATATCACGACCTATCGGCAAGGTTATAGCCGAAATGCCCGGTAAAGATAGTTATTTTTTGCCGGTATCGGCAAAAAAATCCTATTTCCCAATACAAAACCGGCTGAAGATGGTTTGGAGGAGGTCGGAGGTGGTGGGGGTGTCGCCGGTGATGCTGCCGACCGAGGCGATGACGGCGCGGATCTCTTCGGCCAGCAGGTCGGTCGATAGTTCCGAGGCCAACGCCTGTTTAGCGCGGCGGATCGCCGCGTGAGCCTCGTTGAGCGCCTCATAGTGCCGGGCGTTGGTGACGATCACCTCCGTCGAGCCGGGAGCTTTGCCCGCCACGCCGCACAAGTAGTCGATCAGCTTGTCCAAATTTTCGCCCGACCGGGCCGACAGCGCGATCACGGGCAGGCCGGATGCCGCCGTCAACTCCTCGGCCAATGTCGCCCACGAAGCGTCGCGATCCATCTTGTTGAGCACAATGGCCGTATGTTGGCGCGGTTGCCAATCAATCCCCCGGAGTTGCGAGAGGATTTCGGTGGCGGTGTCGGTCGCCTCGGCCACAAAGAGGATCACCGAAGCGTTTTCCATGCGCCGGAACGTCCGCTCGATCCCCATGGCCTCTAAGGTGTCGTCGGTATAGCGGATGCCCGCCGTGTCGATGAAGCG